>NZ_JBHUZM010000160.1:0-16091 GCF_042667665.1 Streptomyces sp. NPDC057307
AGCCCGCTCCTATCCTGGAGCGGGCAGGCGCACCGTTCTGCCCCGACCTCCTACGGAAGACGGAGCGCGGTCTTGAATCCGAGCACGGCCGACAGACAAATCCCCGTGGTCGTCCTCGCCGGCTTCCTCGGCTCGGGCAAGACGACCCTGCTCAACCACCTCCTGCGGCGCCGGGCCGGTAACCGTATCGCCGTCGTCGTCAACGACTTCGGGGCCGTCGAGATCGACGCCATGACCGTCGCGGGCCAGGTCGGCTCCACGGTCTCACTCGGCAACGGGTGTCTTTGCTGCGCCGTGGACGCGAGCGAACTGGACGGCTATCTGGAGCGGCTGAGCCGCCCCGCCGCGCGGATCGACCTCATCGTCATCGAGGCGAGCGGCCTCGCCGAGCCGCAGGAACTCGTCCGGATGATCCTTGTCGGCGACAATCCGCGCACCGTGTACGGAGGGCTTGTCGAGGTCGTGGACGCGGCCGAGTTCGACGCCACCCGTGAGCGGCACCCCGAGACCGACCGGCACCTCGCCATCGCCGACCTGGTCGTCCTGAACAAGACCGACCGCGTGACACCCGCCGAACACGAGCGCGTCCTCGGCGTGATCGGGACGCTCGGCCCCGGAGCGGCGGTGGTCTCCGCGTCGTACGGGAGGATCGACCCGGGCCTGCTCTTCGACCCGGCCACGCGCTCCGCCGAGGACGAGAAGATCCGTCAGCTCTCCTTCGAGGACCTGACGGCAGACGAGGACCAGGAACACGCGCACCACCCGCACACCGCGTACGAGAGCGTGTCCTACGACGAACCGGCCGCCATGGACCCGCGCCGCCTCATGGCTTTCCTCGACTCGCGGCCGGCAGGGCTCTACCGCGTCAAGGGCTTCGTGGACTTCGGCGCGGCGGACCCGGACAACCGGTACGCCGTACACGCCGTCGGCCGCTTCCTGCGCTTCTGTCCGGAGCCCTGGCCACGGGGCGCCGAGCGCCGTACGCAGCTCGTCCTCATCGGCTCCGGCATCGACCGCGACGCCCTGGAGAAGGAGCTGACGGTCTGCGCCGTCACTGCGGCCGACGCCGACAGCACCGACGAGTCCGCCATGTGGGGCGTCCTGCGCTACGTACGGTCCGAGCCGGCGGCCGAAGAGGCCGCCGACCCGGTCTGAGCACCGAACGTGTACGTCAGCTCGCCGGACCGGCCAGTACGGCGACGACCGACGGCGGCGGCGTACCCGAACCGTCCCTGCGCGGATCCGGCTCCGGCAGCTGGGCCGGTGACCCGTTCTTCAGAGCGGCCCGCACCGGGGCCGCGCCCGCCCAGGCGAAGATCAACAGATCCTCGCCCTTGAGGAAGCGCTGGCAGCGCACCCCGCCGGTGGCCCGCCCCTTGCGCGGATACTGGTCGAACGGCGTGAGCTTCGCCGTCGTCTCCGAGTCGTCCAGCGTGCCGTGCGAGCCCGCGACCGTGTAGACCACCCCGTCGCCCGCCGGGTCGACCGCCGTGAAGGAGATCACCGAGGCGCCGTCGGTCAGCTTGATGCCGGCCATGCCTCCGGCCGGCCTGCCCTGCGGCCTGACCTGCGAAGCCTGGTAGCGCAGCAGTTGGGCGTCGGAGGTGATGAAGACCAGATCCTCCTCGCCCGTACGCAGCTCGGCCGCGCCCACCACCCGGTCGCCCTCCCTGAGGCTGATGACCTCCAACTCGTCCTTGTTGGACGGGTAGTCGGGGACGACCCGCTTGACGACGCCCTGCAGCGTGCCCAGCGCCAGACCGGGCGACGACTCGTCCAGCGTCGTCAGACAGACCAGCTCCTCGTCGGGCTCCAGCGTCAGGAACTCCGCGAGCGGCGCCCCGCCCGAGAGATTCGGCGCGGAAGCGGTGTCGGGCAGCTGGGGCAGGTCGATCACCGAGATCCGCAGCAGCCGTCCGGTCGAGGTGACCGCGCCGACCTCGCCACGCGCGGTCGCGGGCACGGCCGAGACGATCACATCGTGCTTGACCCGCTTGCCGTCGCCGCTGCCCAGCGGCCCGCCGTTGGCCGTACGCGCCAGCAACCCCGTGGAGGACATCAGCACCCGGCACGGGTCGTCGGCCACCTCCAGCGGCACCGCGGCGACCGGCGAACTGCCCGACTCCAGCAGCACCGTGCGCCGGTCGGTGCCGAACTTCTTCGCCACCGTGGCCAGTTCGGCGGAGACGAGCTTGCGCAGCTCGCTGTCGGACTCCAGGATCCCGGTCAGCTCGTCGATCTCGCCGTTGAGCCGGTCGCGCTCGCTCTCCAGCTCGATCCGGTCGAACCGGGTGAGCCGGCGCAGCGGCGTGTCCAGGATGTACTGCGTCTGGATGTCGCTCAGCGAGAAGCGCTCGATCAGCCGCTCCTTGGCCTGCGCCGAGTTGTCGCTCGACCGGATGAGGCGGATGACCTCGTCGATGTCGATGAGCGCGACGAGCAGCCCCTCGACCAGATGCAGCCGGTCGCGCCGCTTGGTCCGGCGGAACTCGCTGCGCCTGCGCACGACGGTGAACCGGTGGTCGAGATAGACCTCCAGCAGCTCCTTGAGCCCCAGCGTCAGCGGCTGGCCGTCCACCAGCGCCACGTTGTTGATGCCGAAGGTCTCCTCCATCGGCGTCAGCTTGTAGAGCTGCTCCAGCACGGCCTCGGGGATGAAACCGTTCTTGATCTCGATGACCAGGCGCAGCCCGTGCATCCGGTCCGTGAGGTCCTTGACGTCGGCGATGCCCATCAGCTTCTTCGCCGAGACGAGGTCCTTGATCTTGGCGATCACCTTCTCCGGGCCGACGGTGAAGGGCAGTTCGGTGACGACGAGGCCCTTACGGCGCGCGGTGACGTCCTCCACGGTGACCGTGGCGCGGATCTTGAACGTCCCGCGCCCGTTCTCGTACGCGTCCTTGATGCCCTGGAGGCCCACGATCCGGCCACCGGTGGGCAGGTCGGGCCCCGGCACGTACCGCATCAGCGTTTCCAGGTCGGCGCCCGGGTGCTTGATCAGATGCCGGGCGGCGGCGATGACCTCGCCCAGATTGTGCGGCGCCATGTTCGTCGCCATACCGACGGCGATCCCGGAGGCGCCGTTGACCAGCAGATTCGGATACGCGGCGGGCAGCGTGACCGGTTCTTGCTCCTGGCCGTCGTAATTCGACTGGAAATCGACGGTGTCCTCGTCGATCGACTCCGTCATGAGTGACGTGGCGTCAGCCATCCGGCACTCCGTGTACCGCATGGCGGCCGGCGGGTCGTCGTTGCCGAGCGAGCCGAAGTTCCCGTGCCCGTCGACCAGCGGCAGCCGCATCGAGAACGGCTGCGCCATCCGGACGAGGGCGTCGTAGATCGACGCGTCCCCGTGCGGGTGCAATTTACCCATCACCTCGCCGACGACGCGGGCGCACTTCACATAGCCGCGGTCGGGGCGCAGGCCCATCTCGTTCATCTGGTACACGATGCGGCGGTGCACCGGCTTCATACCGTCCCGGGCGTCCGGCAGGGCGCGGGAGTAGATCACCGAGTACGCGTACTCAAGGAAGGAGCCCTGCATTTCATCGACCACGTCGATGTCGAGGATCTTCTCCTCGAAGTCCTCCGGCGGCGGGGTCTTCGTGCTGCGGCGGGCCATCGCTGCTGCGGCTCCTTCACAGGTCTGTGCGGTTCTGGGCGGACAACTTGAGGAACTGACGCCGACCATTGTGGCCCGCCGCACCGACAACGCGGACCTCGACCCGTCGTTGAGGGGTCCGAGGCATCGTTTCCGGCGGCCCGGAGCGACCCCGGCGGAGAGCCCACGGAGACGCGCCGAAGGGCTTACCGAGACTCGCCGGGGGGCCGACGGGGCGGCGAGCACGGCCCGATGGCGAGTCCTCGCCGCTTCGTGCGACCCGGGAACTTCGCCACGCGTCTCCACGCTTGCATACAGTGGCAGGACTTCTCCATATCGCGATCGAAGGGACGTACATGCCCATGGGTCACACGGCCACAGCGCAGGCCGGCTCCGGCGGCCTGACAGCGACCGAGCACCGGCTCGCCAACGGACTGCGCGTGGTGCTCTCCGAGGACCACCTGACCCCGGTCGCCGCGGTCTGCCTCTGGTACGACGTCGGCTCACGCCACGAGGTCAAGGGCCGTACGGGCCTCGCCCACCTCTTCGAGCACCTGATGTTCCAGGGCTCGAAGCAGGTCAAGGGCAACGGTCACTTCGAGCTGGTGCAGGGCGCCGGCGGCTCGCTCAACGGCACCACCAGTTTCGAGCGCACCAACTACTTCGAGACCATGCCCACCCACCAGCTGGAGCTCGCCCTCTGGCTGGAGGCCGACCGCATGGGCTCGCTGCTCTCCTCCCTGGACGACGAGGGGATGGAGAACCAGCGCGACGTCGTGAAGAACGAACGCCGCCAGCGTTACGACAACGTGCCCTACGGCACCGCGTTCGAGCGCCTGACCGCGCTCTCCTACCCCGAGGGCCACCCGTACCACCACACCCCGATCGGCTCGATGGCCGACCTGGACGCGGCGACCCTCGACGACGCGCGGCAGTTCTTCCGTACGTACTACGCGCCGAACAACGCGGTGCTGTCGGTCGTCGGCGACATCGACCCCGAGCAGACGCTCGCCTGGGTCGAGAAGTACTTCGGCTCGATCCCCGGCCACGACGGCAAGCAGCCGCCGCGCGACGGCTCGCTGCCCGACACCATCGGCGAGCAGCTTCGCGAGGAGATCCACGAGGACGTCCCGGCGCGCGCGCTGATGGCCGCCTACCGGCTGCCGCAGGACGGCACCCGCGAGGCCGACGCCGCCGACCTGGCGCTCACCGTCCTCGGCGGCGGCGAGTCCTCCCGCCTCCACAACCGCCTGGTGCGCCGCGACCGTACGGCCGTCGCCGCCGGATTCGGGCTGCTGCGCCTCGCCGGCGCGCCCTCGCTCGGCTGGCTGGACGTGAAGACGTCCGGCGGCGTCGAGGTCCCGCAGATCGAGGCCGCGGTCGACGAGGAGCTGGCCCGGTTCGCGGCCGAGGGCCCCACGGCCGAGGAAATGGAGCGCGCCCAGGCCCAGTTGGAGCGCGAATGGCTCGACCGGCTCGGTACGGTCGCGGGCCGCGCGGACGAACTGTGCCGGTTCGCGGTGCTGTTCGGCGACCCGCAGCTGGCGCTCACCGCCGTCCAGCGGGTGCTGGACGTCACGGCCGACGAGGTGCGCGCGGTGGCCGAGGCCCGGCTGCGCCCGGACAACAGGGCGGTGCTGGTCTACGAGCCGACGACCGCCGACGACGAGGACGCCGCCTCCGACGAGATCACCGACGAGCACGAGGGGGCGGACCAGTGACCGACGCTGCCGTGACCATGGAGTTCCACCCGCAGCCGACGGCCGGAGAGGCCAGGCCCTGGGCGTTTCCCGCGCCCGAGCGCGGCGCGCTGCCCAACGGACTGACGGTGCTGCGCTGCCACCGCCCCGGCCAGCAGGTGGTGGCCGTCGAGATCTCCCTGGCCGCTCCGCTGGAGGCGGAGCCCGAGGGACTGGACGGCGTCGCCACGATCATGGCCCGCGCGCTGTCCGAGGGCACCGACAAGCACACCGCCGAGGAGTTCGCCGCCGAGCTGGAGCGCTGCGGCGCCACCCTCGACGCGCACGCCGACCACCCCGGCGTCCGGGTCTCCCTGGAGGTCCCGGTCTCCCGGCTGCCCAAGGCGCTCGGACTGCTCGCCGACGCCCTGCGCGCGCCGCTGTTCTCGGAGAGCGAGGTCGGCCGGCTCGTCACGAACCGGCTGGACGAGATCCCGCACGAGCAGGCCAACCCGGCCCGCCGCGCGGCCAAGCAGCTCTCCAAGGAGCTGTTCCCGGTCACCTCGCGCATGTCGCGTCCGCGCCAGGGCACCGAGGAGACCGTCGGACGCATCGACGCGAAGGGCGTCCGCGCCTTCTACGACGCGCATGTCCGCCCGGCCACCGCCACTGCGGTGATCGTCGGCGACCTCACCGGCGTGGACGTCGACGCGCTGCTCGCCGAGACCCTCGGTGACTGGACGGGCGACACCTCGGAGCCGCGCCCCGTGCCGCCGGTGACGGCCGACGACACCGGCCGTGTGGTCATCGTGGACCGGCCCGGAGCCGTACAGACCCAGCTCCTGATCGGCCGGGTCGGTCCCGACCGGCACGACCGCGTCTGGCCGGCCCAGGTGCTCGGCACGTACTGCCTGGGCGGCACGCTCACCTCCCGGCTCGACCGGGTGCTGCGCGAGGAGAAGGGCTACACGTACGGCGTGCGGTCCTTCGCGCAGGTGCTGCGCTCCGACCCGCACGGCACGGGCGCCTCCATGCTCGCCATCAGCGGCTCCGTGGACACCGAGTCGACCGGGCCCGCGCTGGACGACCTGTGGAAGGTCCTGCGCACGCTCGCGGCCGAAGGGCTGACGGACGCCGAGCGCGAGACGGCCGTGCAGAATCTGGTCGGCGTCGCGCCGCTGAAGTACGAGACGGCCGCGTCCGTCGCGGACACGCTCGCCGACCAGGTCGAGCAGCACCTCCCGGACGACTTCCAGGCGCAGCTGTACGCGCGCCTGGCCGAGACCGGCACGGTCGAGGCGACGGCCGCCGTCGTCAGCGCCTTCCCGGGCGACCGGCTGGTCACGGTGCTCGTCGGGGACGCCTCGGTGATCCGGGAGCCGATCGAGGCCCTGGGGATCGGCGAGGTGAAGGTCGTCACCGGCTGAGGCCGATGACGACGACGACCGCCCGTCGGCTCGGTGCGGACGTCCGATCAGCACGGACAAAGGGAACCCCGGTGACGAACCAGTCGCCGGGGTTCCCCGCTATGTCCGCATTCATGAGGAGGTTGCCTGAATGCCCTGTGGCGTGCGCTACAAAAGGGCCTGTCTGTTTGGTGATTGAAAGATGACCCCTTTAGCGTCGGTCCGGCTGTTCGCCAGAGCCCGCCGCATCCGCGGCACCGGACAGCCATCGCCGAGTCCCCGTCAGGCGCGAGCCTGGGGAGCCGGGGACCCAATCATGTCCCTGGGGTGAATCGGGGGCCTTCGCGTGATCCGCGGAGGAGCCCGTAGGAGACCTTCCTGCTCCGAACCCGTCAGCTAACCCGGTAGGCGAGAAGGAAGGAAAGGACCAGCCACTTCATGGCGTTCACCCGTGCCACCGGGAAGCACCGTGCCCCGAGCCGAATGACGCGCCGAGGCGCGAACTTCGCCGGAGTCGCGACTCTCACCGCCGCCGGTGTCATCGGCACCCTCGGATCCCCGGCGCTCGCCGCCGACATGGAGGCGGCCGTCGCCCAGGACACCGCTCCGGTCACCCCGGCCCGCGCCATCGTCATCGACGACTCCCTCGCCGCGACGATCGACGCCCAGGCCGACGCCCAGCATCTGGCCGCCCAGAAGGCCGCGGCGGCGAAGGCGCGGGCGGAGGCCGCTGCCCGCGCCAAGGCCGAGGCGAAGCGCAAGGCGGAGGCCCGCGCGAAGGAACTGCGCGAGGCCAAGGAGCGCGCGGCACGGGCCGCGGAGCGCGAGCGCCTCAACTCCTACCAACTCCCCGTCGCCGGCTCCCCGGTCACCACCGGCTACCAGACCGGCGGCGCGCTCTGGTCCTCCGGCAGCCACTCCGGCGTCGACTTCCGCGCGGCGTCCGGCACTTCGGTCGTGGCCGTCGGCGCGGGCACCGTCGTGGAGGCCGGCTGGGGCGGCGCGTACGGCAACAACGTCGTCATCCGCATGAACGACGGCACGTACACCCAGTACGGACACCTCTCCTCGATCGGCGTCACCGTCGGCCAGAGCGTCACGCCGGGCGCGCCGATCGCGCTCTCGGGCTCGACCGGCAACTCGACCGGCCCGCACCTGCACTTCGAGGCGCGGACGAGCGCGGAGTACGGCTCCGACATCGACCCCGTCGCGTACCTGCGCGCGCACGGCGTCAGCGTCTGACTCTCTACGCGCGGAGAACGCGACCATGCGCGGAGACACGACTGCGCGCGGAGACATGACGAAGGCCCCGGCGTCCTGCCGGGGCCTTCGTCGTGCGTGTGCGATTCAGCGCGTGTGCGGCTCGGCGCGTGTGCGATTCGGTGCGTGTGCGGTTCAGACGGTCTCGGGCAGCTCGTCCAGACCCTCGGCGACCAGCTTCGCCAGCCGGTCCAGCGCGGCGTCCGCGCCGTCCGCGTCGGAGAACAGGACGATCTCCTCGCCGCCCTGCGCGCCCAGTCCCAGCACGGCGAGCATCGACGCCGCGTTGACCGGGCTGCCGTCGGCCTTGGCGATCGTCACGGGAACGCCGGAGGCCGTGGCGGCACGGACGAAGATGGAGGCGGGACGGGCGTGCAGGCCCTCGGCCCAGCCGACGTTGACGCGGCGCTCAGCCATGGTGTTGCCCTTCAAAGTCACAGTTGTTGTCTAGACCAGTGTCTCATGTGCCCCGTAACGGACCGATGAGGCACCCCCAGCCTGCCCCGGCCGCGCAGCCGCCGCTACCGGTGCGCGCGCCGTAGGCTCTCCCCATGACGCCGCCGTCACAGCACGCGTACCCCGCTCACTGGGAAGCAGACGTGGTCCTGCGCGACGGGGGCACCGCCCGCGTCCGGCCCATCACCACCGACGACGCCGAGCGGCTGGTCAGCTTCTACGAACAGGTCTCCGACGAGTCGAAGTACTACCGCTTCTTCGCGCCCTACCCCCGGCTCTCCGACAAGGACGTCTACCGGTTCACCCACCACGACTACGTGGACCGGGTGGGCCTCGCCGTCACCGTCGGCGGCGAGTTCGTCGCCACCGTCCGCTACGACCGCATCGACGGCCGGGGCATGCCCGCCTCCGCCCCGGCCGACGAGGCCGAGGTCGCCTTCCTCGTCCAGGACGCGCACCAGGGGCGCGGGATCGCCTCCGCGCTCCTCGAACACATCGCCGCGGTGGCGCGCGAGCGCGGGATCCGGCGCTTCGCGGCGGAGGTGCTGCCCGCCAACAACAAGATGATCAAGGTGTTCCGGGACGCCGGGTTCACCCAGAAACGCAACTTCGAGGACGGCTCGGTCCGCCTCGTCCTCGACCTCGAACCGACCGCGGAGTCCCTCGCCGTCCAGCGGGGCCGCGAGCAGCGCGCCGAGGCGCGCTCGGTGCAGCGGCTCCTCGGCCCGTCGTCCGTGGCCGTCGTCGGCGCCGGACGCACGGCGGGCGGCGTGGGACGGGCGGTGCTGCGCAATCTGCTCGACGGGGGTTTCACGGGGCGTACGTACGCGGTGAATCTGGCCCTGCCCCCGGAACTGGCCGAGATCGACGGCGTCCCCGCCGTACGCTCCCTCGCGGAGATCCGGGAACCCGTCGATCTCGCGATCGTCGCCGTGCCCGCCGAGCGGGTGCCCGAAGTCGTCGCCGACTGCGGCGAACACGGCGTCCAGGGCCTGGTCGTCCTGTCCGCCGGATACGCGGAGAGCGGGCCCGTCGGCCGGGAGCGGCAGCGCGCGCTGGTGCGGCAGGCGCGCTCGTACGGGATGCGGGTCATCGGGCCCAACGCGTTCGGCGTCATCAACACCTCGCCGTCCGTCCGGCTGAACGCCTCGCTCGCGCCCGAGCCGCCCGACCGGGGGCGGATCGGCCTCTTCACCCAGTCGGGCGCGATCGGCATCGCGCTGCTCGCCGGGCTGGTACGGCGCGGCGCCGGCCTGTCCACCTTCATCTCGGCGGGCAACCGCGCGGACGTCTCGGGCAACGACTTCCTCCAGTACTGGCACGACGACCCGGACACCGACGTCGTGCTGCTGTACCTCGAATCGATCGGCAACCCACGGAAGTTCACGCGTCTGGCGAGGCGTACGGGGGCGGTGAAGCCGGTCGTCGTCGCGAAGGGCGCGCGGCACAGCGGCAGCGCGCCGCCGGGGCACTCGGTGCCCGTCACCCGCATTCCCGAAGCGACGGTCTCGGCGCTGCTCAGCCAGGCGGGCGTGATCCGCGTGGACACCGTCACGGAACTGGTGGACGCGGGCCTCCTGCTCGCGACCCAGCCCCTGCCGGCGGGGCCGCACGTGGCGATCCTCGGCAACTCGGAGTCGCTCGGGCTGCTCACGTACGACGCCTGCCTGACGGAGGGCCTGCGCCCGCTGCCCCCACTCGACCTCACGACATCGGCCCGCCCGGAGGACTTCCGTACGGCACTGGCCACGGCACTCGCGGACCCGGGCTGCGACGCGGTCGTCGTCACGGCGATCCCCTGGGTCGGCGAGAACGGCACGAGGGAATCGGGCGACGGCGAGGTCTTGGCGACGGCGCTGCGCGAGGCGGCCGCGATGTCCCCGGCGAAGCCGGTGGCGGTGGTCCACGTCGAGATCGGCGGCCTGGCGAAGGCACTCTCGGCGGCCACGACGACGGCGCCCCGGCCGGGGCCGATGCCGGGCGCCGCGTCGGACGGTACGACGGCCGCCGACGCGACCACGCCCGTGGCGGGGGACGGCGCGCCCGGTCACGGCCGGGCCCCCGAGGGCCCGAACCCCGCCACCACCCCCGCCCCCGAGGACCTGGTCGCCCGGCCCGTGTCGGTGCCCGGCACCGTCGCCGCGCCGCCCCGCCGGTCGGCGGACGGCACCGACCCGGCAGCCGACACCGCTCCCGACCCCACCCCCACCCCCACCCCCGGCCGGATCCCCGCCTACCCCGCCGCCGAGCGGGCCGTGCGGGCGCTCAGCCAGGCCGTCACGTACGCGCAGTGGCGGCGGCAGGCCGCCGAGCCCGGCAAGGTGCCCGAGTACGACGACATCGACGAGAACGGGGCCGCCGGACTCATCGAGCGGATGCTCGGCGCCGCGGCCCCCGACCCGCGGGGGACGACCCTCGGGGACGACGACACCCGCGAACTGCTCGGCCGGTACGGGATCGCCGTACGGCCCACCCTCCCCGCGCCCGGACCCGACGACGCCGTCGAGGCCGCCGCGCGGCTCGGCTACCCCGTCGCGCTCAAGACCACCGCGCCGCAGCTGCGCCACCGGGCCGACCTCGGCGGCGTACGGCTCGATCTCACCGACGAGGCGCAGCTGCGGACGGCGTACCGCGAACTCACCGAACTGCTCGGCGAACCCGCCGAACTGCGCCCCGTCGTCCAGGCCATGGCACCGCGCGGCGTGGACACCGTCGTGCGCGCGGTCATCGACCCGGCGGCCGGCGCCGTGCTCTCGTTCGGGCTGGCGGGGGTGGCCTCCGAGCTGCTGGGCGATGTGGCGCACCGGCTGGTCCCCGTCACCGACCGCGACGCCGCCGAACTGCTCCGCTCCATCCGCACGGCACCGCTCCTCTTCGGCTGGCGCGGCTCCGCGCCCGTCGACACCGCCGCCCTCGAAGAGCTCCTGCTCCGGGTGTCCCGCCTCGTCGACGACCACCCGGAGATCGTCTCCGTCGCGCTCGAACCGGTGGTGGTCGCCGCGCACGGCCTCTCCGTGCTCGGCGCGAGCGTCCGCCTCGCCCCACCACCGTCCCGCGACGACCTCGGCCCCCGCCGTCTCCCCAGCTACTAGGCCCTGTCTTCAAAGTCCCACCAGGCCCGATCCCGCACGGTCCTGGCCATCCACCCCGCCACCGTAGGATGGGGCCATGGCGAAGACCGGTACGACGACCCAGGGGCTGCGCACGGCGATCGAGCGCAGTGGCTACTACCCGGCTCTCGTGGCCGAAGCGGTGGAAGCCGCTGTCGGAGGCGAGCAGATCGCTTCGTATCTGGTGCACCAGGAGACGACGTTCGACTCCAACGAGGTCCGCCGGCATGTCACCGTCCTCGTCCTGACCGCCCACCGCTTCATCGTCAGCCACACCGACGAGCAGGCCGCCGACACCAGTTCGCCGACGCCGTACGCCACGACCTCGACCGAGTCCGTCAAGCTGGACCGGATCTCGTCCGTCGTCGTCAGCCGCGTCGTGGCGAACCCCGAGTCGTACACCCCCGGCACCCTGCCCCGCGAGGTCGTCCTCACCATCGGCTGGGGCGCCGTCGCCCGGATCGATCTGGAGCCGGCCGCCTGCGGCGACCCCAACTGCGAGGCGGACCACGGCTACACGGGCAATTCCACCGCCGACGACCTGAGCCTGCGCGTCAGCGAGGCCGGTGACGGACCCGACACCGTACGGCAGACACTCGTCTTCGCCCAGTCGCTCTCCGAAGCCACCGCGGCCGCCCCGTCGTCGACCGGCCGTTGATGGCCGCCCCGCCCGCCGCCTGGCAGGACCCGGTCCCGCTCGCCCTGGACACCGCGCCCGTCCCCGAGTACGGGGGCGGCTCGCTCGCCGACCTGCTGCCGACCCTCGTCGCCGGTCAGGGCGTCAGCGTCCCGGGCCCCGTCCCCGGCACCCCGGCCGCCGTCATCCCCGAACTCACCCCGGCCGACCGCAACTGCGTCTTCCTGATCGACGGCCTCGGCTGGCAGCAGATCAAGGACCACCCCGACGAGGCGCCGTATCTGACGTCGCTGCTGGGCACCTCCCGCGGCGGCACCGGCCGGCCGATCACCGTCGGATTCCCCGCCACCACCGCGACGTCCCTCGCCTCCATCGGTACGGGCCTGCCGCCGGGCGTCCACGGCATGCCCGGCTACACCGTGCGCGACCCCGCGACCGGCGCCCTGATGAACCAGCTCCGCTGGCGCCCCTGGACCGACCCGCACGTGTGGCAGCCGTATCCCACGCTCTTCCAGCTCGCCGACGCCGCCGGGATCCACACCGCCCAGGTGTCGTCCCCGATCTTCGAACGCACCCCGCTCACCGACGTCGCCCTGAGCGGCGGCACCTTCCACGGCCGCCTCTCCGGCGAGGAGCGGATGGACCTCGCCGCCGCCCAACTGGGCGCGGGGGACCGGTCGCTGGTCTACACGTACTACAGCGAGGTCGACGGCAAGGGCCACAAGTTCGGCATGGACTCCGACGCCTGGCGCGGCCAGTTGATGTACGTGGACCGGCTCGCCCAGCGCCTCGCCGAGCAACTGCCGCCGCGCTCCGCCCTGTACATCACCGCCGACCACGGCATGATCGACATCCCCTTCGACGAGGAGTCGCGCATCGACTTCGACGAGGACTGGGAGCTGCGCGCCGGTGTGGCCCTCCTCGGCGGCGAGGGCCGCGCCCGCCACGTCTACGCGGTACCGGGCGCCGAGGCCGACGTCCACACCGTCTGGCGCGAGGTGCTGGGCGAGCGCTTCTGGGTCGCGAGCCGCGACGAGGCCATCGCCGCGGGCTGGTTCGGCCCACCGGACGCGGTCGAGGAGCGGGTTTACGGCCGGATCGGCGACGTCGTGGCCGCCGCCCACGACGACGTGGTCATCACCGCCTCCGTCCATGAGCCGCGCGAGTCCGAGATGGTCGGGATGCACGGCTCGATGACCCCCGTCGAGCAGTTGGTCCCCCTCCTCGAAGTACGCTCGTAGCCGCCCCGACCACCGTGTCCCGGCGCCTCGCCGACCCCGTCCGTATCTGAAAGGCCGTCACTTCCTCATGCCCGAGCTGGTGTTCTTCTCCGGAACGATGGACTGCGGAAAGAGCACCCTGGCTCTGCAG
Source organism: Streptomyces sp. NPDC057307 (assembly GCF_042667665.1). NCBI lineage: Bacteria > Bacillati > Actinomycetota > Actinomycetes > Kitasatosporales > Streptomycetaceae > Streptomyces > Streptomyces sp. NPDC057307. The sequence goes on from NZ_JBHUZM010000160.1 coordinate 13,521, forward strand.
ATCGAGCACAACCGCTCGGCCCGCGGCCTCCTCGGCATGATCTTCACGCGCGACGACCGCGCGGGCGAGGGCAAGCTCTCCTCCCGGCTCGGCCTGGTGACCGACGCCGTCGAGGCGGCCGAGGGCTTCGACTTCTACGCGTACATCGTCGACCGCCTCTCCCAGGGCGGCCGTTGCGACTACGTCATCGCCGACGAGGCGCAGTTCCTCGCGCCCGAGCAGGTCGACCAGCTCGCCCGGATCGTGGACGACCTCGACCTGGACGTCTTCGCCTTCGGCATCACCACGGACTTCCGCACCAAGCTCTTCCCCGGCTCGCAGCGGCTGGTGGAACTCGCCGACCGTGTCGAGGTCCTGCAGGTCGAGGCGTTGTGCTGGTGCGGCGCACGGGCCACGCACAACGCCCGTTCGGTCGGCGGTGTGATGGTGGTCGAAGGCGCCCAGGTCGTCGTCGGCGACGTCCACCAGTCGCAGGACGAGGTCGGCTACGAGGTGCTGTGCCGGCGCCACCACCGGCGCCGTATGACCGCGGCCACGGCACGGGCCGCCGCGCTCTCGCCGGACGTGCTGCCCGTCGAGATCGGCGCCCAGGCGGACGCGGTACGGACCGGAGCGGCCCGCCGGGAGGCCGTACACCGCGACGACGCCCACGCCTCCGGCCGCTGACTCAGCGATCCGCCGAGCGCACCACGCTGAAGACCGCGCCCTCCGGGTCCGCCACGGTCGCCACCCGCCCCGCCGCCGTCTCCCACGGCGGCTCGATGACGTGGCCGCCCAACTCGGTGATGAGCCGCGCCGCGGCGTCCGTGTCGTCCACCTCGAAGTACGTCATCCAGTGCGACCCCCGGATCGGGCCCAGGCCCTCGCCCACGCCGTGCAGCGTCGCCACCGCGTGCCCGTCGAGGCGCAGTGTCACCACGTCGTCCCGGCTCCCGTCCGGGCCGGACGTCTCCAGCTCGTAGCCGAAGACCGACCGGTAGAACGTGCTCACCCACGCGGCCTCGCGGGTCACCAACTCGTTCCAGACCGGCGTCCCGTGCGGCCCGGCCACCGCGGTGCCGGTGTGCGCCTGCGCCTGCCAGATCCCGAAGACCGCGCCGGCCGGATCCGACGCCATGGCCAGGCGCCCCTCCTCGCCCGCGTCCAGCGGCCCCACTCCGACGGTGCCGCCGCAGCCCCTGATCGCCTCGGCCGTCTTGTCGGCGTCGTCCGTGGCGAGATACGTCGTCCACGCGAGCGGCAGCCGTCTGCCCGGCGCCAGTTCGCCGATTCCGGCGACCTCCTTGCCGTCGAGGACAGCACGCACGTACGGGCCGAACTGCTGGGCCCCCGGCACCTGGACGAACTCCCAGCCGAACAGCGCCCCGTAGAAGTCCCGCGTCGTGCCGAGGCTGTGCACCATCAGACTCACCCAGCACGGTGTGCCGGGTCTGCGCCGGATCGGTGCCTCGGTCATTGTCGCTCTCCTCTCGAACCGTTCGCGGACGGTCGTGATCGGGACGGACATGCTGAAGACAGGCCGCACGCCTCGAAACGGCGCGGCCCGGTGCCCGAGCAGATGGTTCCACTCCCCGCCGCGCACCGCGCCCCGGCCGCGCCGCTTTTGGCGTGATCTAGCAAGAGGATGACTGTTTTGACAAGGACGTAACGTTGCCGTGTTATGGCGCGCCGGGTCGAAGCCGAACGCCCTTGCCGGTAGGCGAGGATGGCACGTATGACAGCCATCATCTCCGCGTCCGAACTCGCCGACGCGACGGCCGGACCCCGGCCGCCCGTTCTGCTCGACGTCCGCTACGTGCCCGGCGCCCCGCCCGGCCGCCCGGAGTACGAGGCCGGCCATCTGCCGGGCGCCGTTTTCGTCGACCTCGAAGCGGAACTGTCCGACCCGCCCGGCGCCGGTGGCCGTCATCCGCTGCCCGACGTCGCGGCGTTCGGCGCGGTGATGCGCCGCGCGGGTGTCTCGACCGGCACACCGGTCGTCGTCTACGACGCCGGTCTGGGCTGGGCCGCGGCCCGCGCCTGGTGGATGCTGCGCTGGACAGGCCATCGGGACGTACGGGTGCTGGACGGCGGACTCGCGGGCTGGGACGGCCCGTTGACCACCGAGATCCCGACACCGCGGGAGGGCGACTTCACCCCCGTACCGAATTCGCTTCCCCTGCTCGACGCGGACGGCGCGGCCGCGCTGGCCCGCGACGGGCTGCTGTTCGACGCGCGGGCGGCCGAGCGTTACCGGGGCGACGTCGAACCGCTGGACCGGGTCGGCGGGCACATTCCGGGCGCGGTCTCGGCGCCCACCTCCGAGAACGTCGGCGCCGACGGCCGCTTCCTCCCGGCCGAGACGCTCGCCGCCCGGTTCAAGGCCCTGGGCGCGACGGCCGACGGCACGGGCCCGGCGGTCGGCGTCTACTGCGGCTCCGGGGTGTCGGCGGCGCACCAGTTGGTGGCGCTGGAGATCGCGGGCATTCCGGCGGCGCTGTACGCCGGTTCGTGGTCGGAGTGGACGGCGGACCCCGCGCGCCCGGTGGCGACGGGCCCCGACCCCCAATAGAGCCCCGGGGAGTGAGACGT
>NZ_JBHUZM010000161.1:0-16083 GCF_042667665.1 Streptomyces sp. NPDC057307
CCAATGGCGGGCGCCCCTTACTGCTGCGGGTTGCGGGTTGCGGTTACGGCAGCGCCAGCATCCGCTCCAGCGCCAGCTGCGCGAAGTCCGCCGTCTCCTTCTCGACCTGGATCCGGTTGATCTCCTTGCCCTCGGCGAGCGATTCGAGCGCCCACACCAGGTGCGGCAGGTCGATGCGGTTCATCGTCGAGCAGAAGCACACCGTCTTGTCGAGGAAGACGATCTCCTTGTCTTCGGCGGCGAATCGGTTCGCCAGCCGCTGCACCAGATTCAGCTCGGTGCCGATCGCCCACTTCGAGCCGGACGGCGCCTCCTCCAGCATCTTGATGATGTACTCCGTCGAGCCCACGTAGTCGGCCGCGGAGACCACCTCGTGCTTGCACTCCGGGTGGACCAGCACGTTCACGCCGGGGACCCGCTCGCGGACGTCGTTCACCGAGTCCAGCGAGAAGCGCCCGTGCACGGAGCAGTGGCCGCGCCACAGGATCATCTTCGCGTTCCGCAGCTCCTCGGCCGTCAGACCGCCGTTCGGCTTGTGCGGGTTGTAGAGGACGCAGTCCTCCAGCGACAGCCCCAGGTCCCGTACGGCCGTGTTGCGCCCCAGGTGCTGGTCGGGCAGGAAGAGGACCTGCTCGCCCTGCTCGAAGGCCCAGTTGAGGGCGCGCTCGGCGTTGGACGAGGTGCAGATGGTGCCGCCGTGCTTGCCGGTGAAGGCTTTGATGTCGGCGGAGGAGTTCATGTACGAGACGGGGACGACCCGCTCGGCTATGCCGGCGTCGGTCAGCACGTCCCAGCACTCGGCGACCTGTTCGGCCGTCGCCATGTCCGCCATGGAGCAGCCCGCGGCCAGATCCGGCAGCACGACCTTCTGGTCGTCGGTCGTCAGGATGTCCGCCGACTCGGCCATGAAGTGGACGCCGCAGAAGACGATGTACTCGGCGCCGGGGCGCGCGGCGGCGTCCTTGGCGAGCTTGAACGAGTCCCCGGTCACGTCGGCGAACTGGATGACCTCGTCGCGCTGGTAGTGGTGGCCGAGGATGAAGACCTTCTCCCCGAGCTTCTCCTTCGCCGCGCGGGCGCGCGCGACCAGATCCGGGTCGGACGGCGACGGCAGGTCGCCGGGACACTCCACGCCGCGCTCGCTGCGGGTGTCGGCCTCGCGGCCGAGCAGGAGCAGTGCGAGGGGCGTCGGCTGGACTGCGAGATCCTGACGGGCTTGGGCCGTGGTCACGTCACGCACCCTTTCTTCTCTGCGGAGGAGCCTTTTCGTCTAATTGACGTTATCAATCATAACCGCTTCACGTCACTTTGACGATGTCGATAGCGTCGATGTGACGCATTCCCGGGAGCGTGACCCGTGCCGCTCCTGAGGCGGGTGTGCGAGCATGAAGAGAGAACGACCGAGCACGACACAGCACGACAAGAGCGACAGAAAGAACGGCAGACGAGGCGAGCGGCGGGGCCCGGAATGAATCCGCGGCTGTGCTGGTTGTAGCTGTCGGCAATGAGTCCGTACTTCCCCTGCCTCCGGCGGGGAGGCCCCACCCCGGGAGAGAAGCAGATGTCCGTATCGGACGAGACCACCACCGTGAGCGACGGCATCCTCCTGTCCGACGCCGCCGCGGGCAAGGTCAAGGCCCTGCTCGACCAGGAAGGCAGGGACGACCTCGCGCTGCGCGTCGCGGTCCAGCCCGGCGGCTGTTCCGGTCTCCGTTACCAGCTGTTCTTCGACGAGCGCTCGCTGGACGGCGACGTCGTGAAGGACTTCGGCGGCGTCAAGGTCGTCACCGACCGGATGAGCGCCCCGTATCTGGGCGGCGCCTCGATCGACTTCGTCGACACGATCGAGAAGCAGGGCTTCACGATCGACAACCCCAACGCCTCCGGTTCCTGCGCCTGCGGCGACTCCTTCAGCTGATCGCGGTTCGGCTCACGAGCCGTACGCCCCGTGACGGGACAGTGAAAGGCGGCGGCCCCTCGACCAGGGGCCGCCGCCTTTCGCGTGCGCCGTTGCTTCCGGGCTGCTTTCCCGGCTACTTCCGCAGGGGCACGGCGTCGCCCGTGATCGCGTCCAGGACCTTCCGGTCGCCGAGCGGCCGGTCCAGCGTCACCTTCTCGGTGAACGACTTGCCCAAGGCGATGCACACGCCCTCCTTGGGGGCGGAGTCGACCACCTCCACCCGCACCGTGGACCCGCTCTCGTCCGCCCGCAGGGAGTACTCAGCGCACACGCCGCCCACGAAGCGCACGCTCAACGTGCTGCCGTCGGCGGTGTACGTCTCGATCGGTGACCCCGTCTGCTCCTGAGGGTCCTGGGGGTTCTGAGGGGTCCCGGGCTGCTCGGCGGGGGGCGCCTCGCCGCCCCGGGTCAGATACTCGGGAAGCACCGCCGTCCGGGTGACGGTCGACGTCGGCCCGTCCCCGGCGGCCGTCACCTCGAACCACCACGACGGTACGAGCGCGGCCCGCCCGTCCACCTGCTGCGACGCCAGCCCGAAGACCGCCTTGCCCACCGGCACCGGCGTGGGCTTCGCCGGCTTCGCGCCCGTGCCGCCCGGCTCGCACGGGGTCGCGGGCTCCGGCCCGTCCTTGTGCGGCACCGCCGACGCGCAGCCGCCGATGCCGCTCGTGGCCGGGGCGTTCGACGCCTCGTTGAGCAGCTTCAGCGCCTCGGTCGCGCCGACCACCGGATACTCGGCCCCCTTCGCGGGGGCCTTCAACTTGCCGCTACCGGCCACCACTTGGCCGTCCGCGCCGATCTGGATGCCGGTCGACCAGCCGTACGTCGGCAGCCCGCCGATCACCGGCGCGGCGTTCACCACCCGTACGGCGCCCATCAGTTGGCCCGCGTCGAGGGCCGCGTCCTGCTGGCCCAGCGCCTTCAGCACCGGCGCGGCGGCCTTCTTCGCGGCCTGCTCGCTCACCGGACCGGCCCCGCTCTCCGGTACGACGGGGTTGACGGCGTCCCCGCCGCCTCCGCCGCCGCTCGGGCACTCCTTGCCCTTCAGACAGTTGTCGCCGCCGGGCGCGGAACCGTAGCGGCCGAACGTCCAGGTCCCCGGCGCCTGCTTGTCGACACTGAGCAGCGGGCCCGAACCGTCCTTCTGGGCCCCGACCTTCCAGGCCGTACCGGAGAGTTCCGGCGTACCGGCCACGCCCAGGGCCTCGGCGAGCCGCGCCACGTCCGCCGCCGCGACGGATCCCTCGGGGAGGTGTACGGCGGCGGAGCCGGGCCCCTCGGGCAGCGTGCCGGTCGCGCGGTACTCGACGCCGTACGGGCTCGGCTCACCGGGCGCGATGCCGGGCCCACCCGCCTCGCCGCTGCCGAGCGCCAGTGGCGGCGGAGCCGGATCACCGCCGTGCGCGGTCGATTTCGAGCCATCGCCGCCGTCCGACGACGCCGTGGCGAAGTACGCACCGCCGCCGCCCACGATGAGGACGGCCGCCGCCACCGACACGATCGCGAGGGGGGAACGCCGCAACCCGGCGCGCACCGCGCCCCGTTCGTCGTCGCGAGTGCCGTCGCTGTCCTGGGGTCGTTCGGTACTGGTCACCGTCTGCTCCTTCGGCCGGATCGGCCCCGCCGTGGCCGGGACACCGATGAGACGGGCGGCGGGAGCGCTCGGTTCCCCGCGACCGTCAGTCGCCGTATTCGGCCATGCCGTCGATCAGCCGGGCGGAGGCCGCAGGGACCGTGATGCCATGGATCAGCGACGGAGGGACGGGGGCGGGAGCGGCGGCGGTGGTGGGCTTCACCCAGTCCGGCGCCATCCGCGCGCAGTCACCGCGCAATTCGGCCAGGCTGGTGTCGGACTCACGTACGGCGCGCTCGCGGGGGACGGCGTTGTTCCTCATATACGCACCGTAAGCACGAAGGGGTCGGGAGAAAAGCCCTACTATCGGGTAGTTCTGCCGTTTGGAGGCCCCGGACGCCGAACCGATACCGTGAGCTGTCCACACGTTCTCCTCCACAGGAGCAGTCAGCCGTGAGAATCGCAGTCACCGGCTCCATCGCCACTGACCACCTCATGACCTTCCCCGGTCGCTTCGCCGACCAGTTGGTCGGGGACCAGCTGCACACGGTCTCGCTTTCCTTCCTCGTCGACAACCTCGACGTACGCCGGGGCGGTGTCGGAGCCAACATCTGCTTCGGTATGGGCCAGCTCGGCACCGCGCCGATCCTGGTCGGCGCCGTCGGATCGGACTTCGCGGAGTACCGCGCCTGGCTCGACCGCCACGGTGTCGACACCGGGTCCGTCCGGGTCTCCGAGGTGCTGCACACGGCGCGCTTCGTCTGTACGACGGACGCCGACCACAACCAGATCGGCTCGTTCTACAGCGGCGCCATGAGCGAGGCGCGGCAGATCGAACTGAAGTCGGTCGCCGACCGCGTCGGCGGCCTCGACCTGGTCCTGATCGGCGCCGACGACCCGGAGGCGATGCTTCGCCACACCGAGGAGTGCCGCACCAGGTCCATCCCGTTCGCCGCGGACTTCTCGCAGCAGATCGCGCGGATGGACGGCGACGAGATCAGGCTGCTGCTCGACGGTGCGACGTACCTCTTCTCCAACGAGTACGAGAAGGGGCTCATCGAGTCCAAGACCGGCTGGACCGACGCCGAGATCCTCGGCCGGGTCGGCCACCGGGTCACCACCCTCGGCTCGCGCGGTGTGCGGATCGAGCGCGTCGGCGACGACCCGATCGAGGTCGGCTGCGCCGAGGAGACGGCCAAGCTCGACCCGACCGGCGTCGGCGACGCCTTCCGCGCCGGCTTCCTGTCGGGTCTGGCGTGGGGCGTGGGCCTGGAGCGGGCCGCGCAGGTCGGCTGCATGGTCGCGACCCTGGTCATCGAGACGGTGGGCACCCAGGAGTACACGCTGCGCCGGAACAACTTCATGGACCGCTTCACCAAGGCGTACGGCCACGAGGCGGCCAACGAGGTCCGTACGCACCTGGAGTAGGCGTCCGGGCCTTGTCCGGCGCTTGTCCGGCGCCTGCCGCTCCCGGGGATCTCTCCGGGGGCGGCACGCCCCTTTCGGCCACCGGCGGTCGAGGCTCAGACGAGGCGGCGTACCAGGAACGCGGTACCGCGCCGGCCGCCGTACTCGTGGCCGCGCATCTCGCACCAGGCCGGGATGTCCAGCCGGGCGGCCTCGTCGTCGGACAGGACGGTCACCGTGCCCCCCACCGGCACGTCCCCGATCACCTTCGCCAGCTCGATCACCGGGATCGGGCACAGCTTGCCGAGCGCGTCCACGACGAGTGACGCCGCCGCGTCCGGCGCCGTGCCTCCGCCGTCGGGCGCCGCCGGCGCGCCCAGCCGTTGCCGTACACCCGCCACCAGCCCCGGCAGCACCTCCAGGAACCGGTCCACCTCCGCCTCGGCCGTACCGGACGGCAGCGACACCCGGACGTTGCCCTCCGAGAGCACCCCCATCGCCCGCAGCACATGGCTCGGCGTCAGTGTGCTGCTCGTGCACGAGGAGCCCGACGACACGGAGAAGTCCGCCCGGTCCAGCTCGTGCAGCAGAGTCTCCCCGTCGACATAGAGACAGGAGAAGGTGACGAGATGGGGGAGACGGCGCACCGGATCGCCCACCACCTCTACATCGGGGACCAGTTCCGGCACCCGCGCCCGGATCCGGTCCACCAGCACGCGCAGCCTGGCACCCTCCGCCTCGGCCTCGCCCCGTACGGCGCGCAGCGACGCCGCGGCGGCGACGATCGCCGGCAGGTTCTCGAAACCGGGTACGCGCCCCGACTCCCGCTCGTCCACCGGGCCTTGGGGCGCGAACCGGACCCCCTTGCGTACGGCGAGCAGCCCCACCCCGGCGGGCCCGCCCCACTTGTGCGCGCTCGCGGTCAGCAGCGACCACGCCCCGTCCACCGGCCCCCACCCCAGCGACTGGGCCGCGTCCACCAGCAGCGGGACCCCGGCGGCCCGGCATGCCTCGGCGACGGCGGCGACCGGCTGCACCGTGCCGACCTCGTGGTTGGCCGACTGGAGGCAGGCCAGCGCCGTGTCGGGACGCAGGGCCGCCGCGTACGCCTCCGGGGACACCGCCCCCGTACGGTCCACCGGCACTTCCGTCACGGCCGCGTCCGCCCCGTCGGTGACCCGCGTGTGTCCGGCATGAAGCACCGACGAGTGTTCGACCGCCGAGACCACCACATGGCCACCGACACGCCGACGGCCCGCGAGCGATCCGGCCATTCCCGAATGCACCGCGTACGTCCCCGAAGGAGTGAACACAAGTTCGTCGGGTCGGCAGCCCACCGCCTCCGCCGCGGCCTCGCGCGCGGCGTCCAGCAACAGCCTGGCCCGCCGCCCCTCGCGGTACAGCCTGGCCGGATCGGCCCAGCCCTCGTCCAGGGCGGCCTGCAGGGCCTGGTGTGCGACGGGGTGCAGCGGGGCGGAGGACGCGGAGTCGAAGTAGGCCACGCCGCCACGCTAATCCTTGTCCCCGCCAAGCAGACCGCGCCCCGGTCCACCGTGACGCCGACCGCGTCTGGAGGGGCCGTCAGAAGCGCCCCGGAGCCGGTCATTCCACCCCTTCGGGGTGCCGGACGGCGCGTTGGGCACCCTCCATGCGCGACCCCAAATTGCGTCCAGTAGGGTTTGGTCCGCATAAACATCCAAACCCCTGCCCGCGTCAGGGCCGGCGACCGACCGTGACGGCCGCAGCCGGCTGTGCGGGCGAGACTCTCGGGAAGGCGCTACGTGAGTCCCAACGGCTCCGACCGCTCGTCGCGGCGCCCGATGCGGCGGAAGCTGCCGCAGGTGCTGACTGCGGGCCTGATCCTCGCGACCGCCACCGGTTGCACATACAGGGATTTCCCCCGCCTTGGAATGCCCACACCGGTGACCGAGGAGGCCCCCAGAATCCTCTCCCTCTGGCAGGGCTCGTGGGCGGCAGCGCTCATCACGGGCATCCTGGTGTGGGGGCTGATCGTGTGGAGTGTCATCTTCCACCGGCGCACCCGCACCAAGGTGGAGGTACCTCCACAGACCCGTTACAACATGCCCATCGAGGCCCTGTACACGGTCGTTCCGCTCATCATCGTCTCGGTGCTCTTCTACTTCACCGCGCGTGACGAGTCGAAGCTCCTCTCTCTTGAGGACAAGCCGGCCCACACCGTGAACGTGGTCGGCTACCAGTGGAGCTGGGGCTTCAACTACGTCGAGAACGTGGACGGCGAGGCTTCCACCGGCGCCGAGGTTCCCAAGGAACTCGGCGACATCCCCCAGAAGTTCCAGGACGACTTCCCCGCCGGTGCCGAAGGCGTCTACGACGCCGGAATCCCGGGCACCAAGAATCCCCAGAACGGCAACCCGGGTCCGACCCTGTGGCTGCCGAAGGGGGAGAAGGTCCGGTTCGTCCTCACGTCACGTGACGTCATCCACTCCTTCTGGGTCGTGCCGTTCCTGATGAAGCAGGACGTCATCCCGGGTCACACCAACGCCTTCGAGGTGACTCCCAACCGGGAGGGCACCTTCATGGGCAAGTGCGCCGAACTGTGCGGTGTGGACCACTCCCGGATGCTCTTCAACGTCAAGGTCGTCTCCCCGGAGCGCTACCAGCAGCACTTGAAGGAGCTGGCCGACAAGGGGCAGACCGGCTACATCCCGTCGGGCATCGAGCTGACGGACCCGGCCAGGAATGCGGAGAAGAAACAACTGTGAGCATCCTCAACGAACCCAAGGGTGCCGCCGTAGCAACTGACGACTCGTACGCGAACGAGTTGCCGGTACGGCGCAAGCAGCCCGGCGCTGTCGTCATCAAGTGGCTGACCACCACCGATCACAAGACGATCGGCACGCTCTACCTGGTCACGTCGTTCGTCTTCTTCTGCATCGGTGGTGTGCTCGCGCTCTTCATGCGCGCCGAGCTGGCCCGTCCCGGCACGCAGATCATGTCGAACGAGCAGTTCAACCAGGCGTTCACGATGCACGGCACGATCATGCTGCTGATGTTCGCGACGCCGCTGTTCGCCGGTTTCGCGAACTGGATCATGCCGCTGCAGATCGGCGCGCCCGATGTGGCGTTCCCGCGGCTGAACATGTTCGCCTACTGGCTCTACCTGTTCGGCTCGCTCATCGCGGTGGGCGGTTTCATCACCCCGCAGGGCGCGGCGGACTTCGGCTGGTTCGCGTACTCGCCGCTGTCGGACGCGGTCCGTTCACCGGGCATCGGCGCCGACCTGTGGATCATGGGTCTGGCCCTCTCCGGCTTCGGCACGATCCTCGGCTCGGTCAACTTCATCACCACGATCATCTGCATGCGCGCGCCCGGCATGACGATGTTCCGGATGCCGATCTTCTGCTGGAACGTGCTCCTGACCGGTGTGCTGGTCCTGCTCGCCTTCCCGGTGCTGGCCGCCGCGCTCCTCGCCCTGGAGGCCGACCGGAAATTCGGGGCGCACATCTTCGACGCCGCCAACGGCGGCGCGTTGCTCTGGCAACACCTGTTCTGGTTCTTCGGGCATCCAGAGGTGTACATCATCGCCCTGCCGTTCTTCGGGATCATTTCCGAGATCATTCCGGTGTTCAGCCGGAAGCCGATGTTCGGCTACATCGGGCTCATCGGCGCGACGATCGCCATCGCCGGTCTGTCGGTGACGGTCTGGGCGCACCACATGTATGTGACGGGCGGCGTACTCCTACCGTTCTTCTCGTTCATGACGTTCCTGATCGCGGTGCCGACAGGAGTGAAGTTCTTCAACTGGATCGGCACGATGTGGAAAGGCTCGTTGTCCTTCGAGACACCGATGCTCTGGACCATCGGCTTCCTGGTTACCTTCACCTTCGGTGGTCTGACGGGCGTCATCCTGGCGTCGCCGCCGATGGACTTCCATGTCTCCGACTCGTACTTCGTGGTCGCGCACTTCCACTACGTCGTCTTCGGCACGGTGGTGTTCGCGATGTTCGCCGGCTTCCATTTCTGGTGGCCGAAGATGACGGGCAAGATGCTCGACGAACGGCTCGGGAAGATCACCTTCTGGACGCTGTTCATCGGCTTCCACGGCACGTTCCTGGTGCAGCACTGGCTGGGGGCGGAGGGCATGCCACGGCGTTACGCGGACTACCTCGCGGCCGACGGCTTCACCGCGCTGAACACCATCTCCACGATCAGCTCGTTCCTGCTGGGCATGTCGGTCCTGCCGTTCTTCTACAACGTCTGGAAGACCGCCAAGTACGGGAAGAAGATCGAGGTGGACGACCCGTGGGGCTACGGGCGTTCACTCGAATGGGCGACTTCCTGCCCGCCGCCCCGGCACAACTTCCTCACGCTGCCCCGTATCCGCTCCGAATCCCCGGCGTTCGACCTGCACCACCCGGAGATCGCGGCGCTCGAACACCTTGAGAACGACGGACAGAAGGACGCCGCTCTGCTCGGTGGCAAGGAGGTCGGCAAGTGAAGGTCCAAGGCTGGATGTTCCTCTGGCTGAGCCTCTTCATCCTCGTTGTCGCCGGTGTGTACGGCGTGTGGTCGAAGGAGCCCGTCGGCACCACCGCGCTCTTCCTGGCGTTCGGTCTGAGCCTCATGATCGGCTTCTACCTGGCCTTCACGGCCCGGCGGGTCGACGCGATGGCGCAGGACAACAAGCAGGCCGACGTCGCGGACGAGGCCGGCGATGTGGGGTTCTTCTCCCCGCACAGCTGGCAGCCGCTCTCGCTGGCCATCGGCGGGGCGCTCGCGTTCCTCTCCATCGCCGTCGGCTGGTGGCTGCTGTTCTTCTCCTTCCCGGTACTCCTGGTCGGCCTGTGGGGCTGGGTCTTCGAGTACTACAGCGGTGAGAACCAGAACCAGTAGCAGAACGGCGGCGGACAGCCGTCACCGAGACAAGGGCCCGGCTCCCCCTCACCCCTGAGGAGGATCCGGGCCCCTCGTTTGCAGTCACACAGCGCGCCGTAACCGGACATTCTTCATAACGTGTGCATATGAACCACACGCCGCGCTTTCGCACCGTTCTCGGCTGCACTCTGCTGGTCCTGTCCCTCGGGGCGGTAGCGACCGGCTGTGGCGCCTCGGACGGCCACCCGCTGTCCGGGAAGCCCTACGACGCAGCCGACCAGGTCTCCCTCAACGCGCCCAAGGGCGACGCCAAGGCGAACCCCGACAAGCCTCTGGAAGTCGTCGCCAAGGGCGGCGACGGACGGATCACCGACGTGACCGTCACGGACGCCGTCGGCCACCACCTGGCGGGCGAGCTGGCCGCGGACGGCGGCCGCTGGCACTCCACGGCGCCGCTGGCCGCCGGTGCCCGCTACACCGTCAAGGTCTCCACGGAGGACGAGGACGGCGCCCCGGGCAGCCGTACGCTCGACTTCGAGACGTCCCCGGTGCAGCGGAACCTGAGCGTCAAGTTCGGCCCGCAGGCGGGCAAGTACGGGGTCGGCCAGCCCATCACGGCGGAGCTCAGCTCGCCGGTCAAGGACAGGGACGCCAGAGCCGTCGTCGAACGGGGCCTCAAGGTCCGCTCCAGCCCCGCCGCGGAGGGCTCCTGGCACTGGGTCGACGACAAGACCCTGCACTTCCGGCCCAAGGAGTACTGGCCCACCAACGCGACCGTCGACGTGAGCAGCACCCTCGACGGCATCAAGGTCGGGAACAAGCTGTACGGCGGCCCGGTGAAGCCCCTCAAGATCACCACCGGCGACCGGCTCGAAGCCATCGCCGACGCCGGTTCCCACCACATGACGGTGATGCGCAACGGCGAGGTCATCAACACGATCCCGGTGACCACCGGCAAGCCCGGCTTCTCGACCCGTAACGGCATCAAGGTCGTGCTGGAGAAGCAGCAGTTCGTACGGATGCGCGGCACCAGCGTCGGCATCGCGGCCGGCAGCAGCGAGTCGTACGACCTGCCCGTCTACTACGCCACACGCGTCACCTGGAGCGGCGAGTACGTGCACGCCGCCCCGTGGTCCGTCGGCTCACAGGGGTCGGCGAACGTCAGCCACGGCTGTGTCGGTATGTCCACCGACAACGCCGAGTGGTTCTTCGACACCGTCCGCCAGGGCGACATCGTCAAGGTCGTCAACAGCGGCGGCGAGGACATGGATCCGTTCGGAAACGGCTTCGGCGACTGGAACCTGGACTGGGACAAGTGGCGCCAGGGCAGCGCCCTGGTCGCCGGCACCAAGGACGGCGGCGGCCCGGTGGAAGCCGCCCGGCTCCGTCCGCAGGTCTGACGCGGGCCGGGTGACCGGACCGGGTGGAGCCGTCAGGCCTCCACGGCGAGCCTGGTGCGCAGCAGCGCGGCCAGCGCCTCCGGGAAGCCCACCGGCTCCACCGGCAGCGTCACAGCGGTCTCGGCGCGGCTCCAGGTGGCCAGCCAGGCGTCCTGCGGGCGGCCCATCAGCAGCAGCACGGGCGGGGAGTTGAAGATCTCGTCCTTGATCTGCCGGCACAGGCCCATGCCGCCGATGGGGGTGGCCTCGCCGTCGAAGACACACGCGTCGACGCCGCCCTTGTCGAGCAACTTCAGCACGGCGTGCATCGTCGCGCACTCGATGTACTCGACGGGCGGCAGGTCGGCGGCCGGCCTGCGGCCCGCTGCCGTCCGCACCTGCTCGCGGGTGTTCGCGTTGTCGCTGTAGATCAGGACCGTGGCGGTCGGCTGCATTGTTCCTCCGTGACATCCGTCGTGACATCCGCGTCTGCGAGGGCTTCGGGGTCCAGGCCCCGTCGACCCGCTGCGCGGATGCTACTCCGTCGGACACCATGTCAGCACGGGTCCCGGCCCTCCCGCGATGGGCCGTTCGGTCCTGGCTCGCGTCCCGTCCGAAGTGGCTGACACTCCGAATGGCACCCCCGGGAGTGAGGGCGGGATAAGCGACCGACATAATGTCGGTCGTGGCGACAGCAACGACAGTAGAAACCGGGCACGCGCACCCGACGGTCAATCGGCCGAACCTCACCAGTGTCGGAACCATCATCTGGTTGAGTTCCGAGCTGATGTTCTTCGCGGCCCTCTTCGCGATGTACTTCACCCTCCGGTCGGTGACAGGGGCGGCGTTCTGGTCGGAGAAGGCCGATTCGCTGAACATCCCGTTCTCCGCGGTGAACACCACGATCCTGGTGCTCTCCTCACTCACCTGCCAGCTCGGCGTCTTCGCCGCCGAGCGGGGCGACGTGAAGAAGCTCCGATCGTGGTTCGTGATCACGTTCGTGATGGGTGCGGTCTTCATCGGCGGTCAGATCTTCGAGTACACGGAGCTCGTCAAGCACGAGGGCCTCTCGCTCTCGTCCGACGCGTACGGCTCCGCGTTCTATCTGACCACCGGCTTCCATGGTCTGCACGTGACAGGCGGTCTGATCGCCTTCCTGCTGGTTCTCGGCAGAACGTACGCGGCCAAGAGGTTCACCCACGAGCAGGCAACCGCCGCCATCGTCGTGTCCTATTACTGGCACTTCGTCGATGTCGTCTGGATCGGCCTCTTCGCCACGATCTACCTGATCAAGTAGCGGGCCACAGCGCCCGACGCGCTTGCACACACCGTCCAGAAGCACCGACGCAGAAGATCCTGACACCGGGGTAATCCGTGAAAAAGCTCTCCGCACGACGACGCCATCCGTTGGCGGCGGTCGTCGTCCTACTCCTCGCGCTGGCGGCCACCGGGGGGCTGTACGCCGCGTTCGCGCCCGCGGGCAAGGCACAGGCAGACGACACCGCCCAGTCCCTCGCCATCGACGAGGGCAAGAAGCTGTACGCCGTTGGCTGCGCGAGCTGCCACGGCGTCGGCGGTCAGGGCACCTCCGACGGCCCGTCGCTGACCGGCGTCGGCGCCGCCGCCGTGGACTTCCAGGTCGGCACCGGCCGGATGCCGGCGCAGCAGCCAGGCCCGCAGGTACCCAAGAAAAAGGTCATCTACGACCAGAAGGAGATCGACCAACTCGCGGCGTACGTCGCCTCGCTCGGCCCCGGTCCCTCCATCCCGACCGCCGAGCAGTACAACCCGGAAGGCGCGGACTCCGCCAAGGGCGGTGAACTGTTCCGCTCGAACTGCGCCCAGTGCCACAACTTCGGTGGTGAGGGCGGCGCGCTGACGAACGGCAAGTACGCGCCGGGGCTTGAAGGGGTATCCAACAAGCACCTGTACGAGGCGATGCTGACCGGTCCGCAGAACATGCCCTCGTTCCCCGACTCGACGATGCCCGAGGAGCAGAAGCGGGAGATCATCAAGTACATCGAGGACGTGAACGGTGACGAGTCGTCGAACCCCGGCGGTCTCAAGCTCGGTGGCATCGGCCCCGTCAGTGAGGGCCTGTTCTCCTGGATCATCGGTCTGGGCCTGCTGATCGCAGTCGCCATCTGGACCGCGGCGCACACCGCTAAGGCCAAGAAGTCATGAGTAGCAACCGGATTTCAGACGAGAACCTGCCGGCTGAGCAGGAATCCGCGCACGCCGAGGTCGAGCGTGCCGACGACCCGTTCGCCAACCCCGGCATGCCGGCCCACCGGCCGCGTATCCAGGACATCGACGAGCGGGCGGCCAAGCGCTCGGAACGCACGGTGGCGGGGTTCTTCACGCTGTCGATGCTGGCCACGATCGGCTTCATCGCCTCGTTCGTCGCCTTCCCCATCGAGAAGATCGTGTACATCTGGCCGTTCGGTCATGTGAGCGCGCTCAACTTCTCGCTGGGGCTGACGCTCGGAGTGGCCCTCTTCGCCATCGGCGCGGGCGCGGTCCACTGGGCGCGCACCCTGATGAGCGACGTGGAGATCGTCCAGGAACGTCATCCGATCGAGGCCACCCCCGAGGTCGCCGCCAAGGCGAAGGAGGACTTCCTCCTCGGCTCCGCGGAGTCCGGTTTCGGGAGGCGCAAGCTGATCCGCAACACGATGTTCGGCGCGCTGGCCCTGGTGCCGCTCTCCGGCGTGGTCCTGCTGCGCGACCTCGGCCCGCTGCCCGAGGACAAGCTCCGCAAGACGTTCTGGAAGAAGGGCTTGATGCTCATCAACCAGAACACGAGCGAGCCGCTGCGTCCCGAGGACGTCACCGTGGGGTCGCTGACCTTCGCCCAGCCCGAGGGGCTGGACGACCACAATGAGAACTTCAACAATGAGATCGCCAAGGCGGCTCTCATGATCGTTCGCATTCAGCCCGAGGACATCAAGGACAAGCGCGAACTCGAGTGGTCGCACGAGGGCATCGTCGCGTACTCCAAGATCTGCACCCATGTCGGCTGTCCCATCAGCCTGTATGAGCAGCAGACGCACCACGTGCTCTGCCCGTGCCACCAGTCCACCTTCGACCTCTCCGACGGCGCCCGCGTCATCTTCGGCCCGGCCGGTCACGCGCTTCCGCAGCTGCGGATCGGTGTGAACGAAGAGGGTTACCTCTACGCGCTCGGCGATTTCGACGAGCCCGTCGGTCCGTCCTTCTGGGAGCGCG
Source organism: Streptomyces sp. NPDC057307 (assembly GCF_042667665.1). Taxonomy (NCBI): domain Bacteria; kingdom Bacillati; phylum Actinomycetota; class Actinomycetes; order Kitasatosporales; family Streptomycetaceae; genus Streptomyces; species Streptomyces sp. NPDC057307. The sequence goes on from NZ_JBHUZM010000161.1 coordinate 14,405, forward strand.
GATGAGTACTGCGTCTGACGAAAAGAGCCGCCAGGCACCCGCGGGAGAGCGGGTCGCCGACTGGGCGGACGGTCGCCTCGGGATCTACGGCGCGGCCAAGGGCATGGTGCGGAAGGTCTTTCCGGACCACTGGTCGTTCATGCTGGGCGAGATCGCCCTGTGGAGTTTCGTCGTCATCATCCTCACGGGTGTGTATCTGACGCTGTTCTTCCACCCGAGCATGAACGAGGTCGTGTACGACGGCAGTTACGTGCCGATGCAGGGCGTCCGGATGACCGAGGCGTACGCCTCGACACTGGACATCAGCTTCGACGTCCGCGGCGGTCTGCTGATCCGGCAGATCCACCACTGGGGCGCGCTGATCTTCGTGGCCGCGATGTTCGTGCACATGATGCGCGTCTTCTTCACGGGCGCGTTCCGCAAGCCCCGTGAGATCAACTGGGTGTTCGGCTTCCTGCTGTTCTTCCTGGCGCTGCTCACCGGACTCACCGGATACTCGCTGCCCGACGACCTGCTGTCCGGCACCGGTGTGCGCTTCGCGCAGGGCGCGATCCTCGCCATCCCGATCGTGGGCACGTACATCTCGATGTTCCTGTTCGGCGGGGAGTTCCCCGGCCACGACATCGTGGCGCGGTTCTACTCCATCCACATCCTGCTTCTCCCGGGCATCATGCTCGGGCTCGTGGTGGCGCACCTGATCCTGGTCTTCTACCACAAGCACACGCAGTTCGCGGGTCCCGGCAAGACCAACAACAACGTGGTCGGCGCGCCGTTCCTGCCGATCTACATGGCCAAGGCCGGCGGCTTCTTCTTCCTGGTCTTCGGTGTCATCACGATCATCTCGGCGATCGCCACGATCAACCCGGTGTGGGCCATCGGCCCGTACCGCCCGGACATGGTCTCCACCGGAGCCCAGCCGGACTGGTATCTGGGCTTCTCCGAGGGCCTGATCCGAGTGATGCCCGGCTGGGAGATCAACCTCTGGGGCCATACGCTCGCGCTGGGCGTGTTCATCCCGTTCACGGTCTTCCCGCTGGTCCTGGTGATCCTCGCGGTCTACCCGTTCGTCGAGTCCTGGGTCACCGGCGACAAGCGCGAGCACCACATCCTGGACCGGCCGCGCAACGCGCCGACCCGGACCGCCTTCGGTGTGGCGTGGCTGACCGTGTACTTCGTCCTGCTGGTCGGCGGCGGAAACGACATCTGGGCCACCCACTTCCATCTGTCGATCAACACGATCACCTGGTTCGTCAGGATCGCGGTCTTCGTCGGCCCGGTCGTCGCGTTCGTGATCACCAAGCGGTTCTGTCTGGGACTTCAGCGCCGCGACGCCGAGAAGGTGCTGCACGGACGCGAGTCCGGACTCATCAAGCGGCTGCCGCACGGTGAGTTCGTCGAGGTCCACCAGCCGCTGAGCCAGGGAGAGCTGCACTCGCTCACCGCTCACGAGCAGTACAAGCCGGCCGAGATCGGGCCGACCGTCGACGAGAACGGTGTCGTGCGCAAGACCTCTCCGGTGGAGAAGCTGCGGGTCAAGCTGAGCAAGGGCTACTACGGCGAGGGAAGCCAGATCCCCAAGCCGACGGCCGAGGAGTACAAGGAGATCACGAGCGGCCACGGCCACCACTGATCACCTGATGTACGAGGGCCCCGGCCCGGCTCCCTTCGGGGGACCGGGC
>NZ_JBHUZM010000162.1:0-15578 GCF_042667665.1 Streptomyces sp. NPDC057307
CCGCCCGTACGCGGGCGGGGCCGTCCCGGGCCGTCGGGCCCGCTCGCTCAGCGCACGGGCGCCCCCGGGCCCAGCGGAATGCCGAGCGCCCACCACGCCAGGAACAGCAGCGTCCAGGCCGCGGTCATCGCGATGGCGAGCGGCAGGGTGTACGAGGCGAGGGTGCCGATGCCCGCGTTCTTCCGGTAACGCTGGAGGAAGCCCAGCGCCATGATGAAGTACGGGCTCATCGGCGTGATCGCCGTGGATCCCGAGTCCGCGATCCGGAACAGCGCCTGCGTCGTCTCCGCGGGCACGCTCACCAGCATGAGCATCGGTACCAGTACGGGCGCCGCCAGTGCCCACATCGCCGAGCCGCTGGTCACCATCACGTTCACCAGCGTCAGCAGGAGCAGGATCAGCAGGAAGACGACCACGATCGGCAGTCCGCTGGACTGCAGCGCCTCGGCCGCGTTGACCGCGAGCACATCGCCGATGTGGGTCCACTCGAAGTACGCCAGGAACTGGGCGATCGCGAAGAAGAGCACCAGCACCGGCGCCATCTGCTTGATGCCCTCGGCCATCAGCTTCGGTACGTCGGCGGCCTTCTTGATCGAGCCGGAGCGCACGCCGTAGACGATGCCCACCAGACCGAAGAGGAAGGCGACGACGGCCGCGATGCCGTCGAGGAACGGGGATTCCACGATGCTGCCGCCGTCACCGCGCAGCGGTGAGGAGACCGGCAGGAGCGCCGCGGTCAGGACCACGACGGACGTCAGCAGCACGGCCACCGCACGGCGCAGCGCGGAGCGTTCGCGGTCGCTGAGCGTGAGCTGACCGAGGTCGTCCAGGTCGGCGTCGGGATCGGCGTCCAGGTCGGGCCGCTTGCTGAGCACGTACTTGACCACCAGCGTGATCACGATCGCGAGCAGTAGCGAGGAGGCGATGTTGAAGAACCAGTTGCTCAGCGGGGACACGTAGGCGTCGTCACCGCCGACGATCTGCGCGGCGGCCGTCGTGATGCCCGCGAAGATGGCGTCGTTGGGTGTGGGCAGCGGACTGGCGTCGTACCCGGAGGCGATCGCGGTGTACGCGACGACGATGCCGAGGATCGGGGAGCGGCCCACGGCGCGGAAGGCGAGTCCGCCGAGCGGCACGAGGATGATGTACGCGGCGGCGGAGGCGACGTGGGCGACGGTGCCGGCGAAGGCCACGGCGAACACGACCCACGAGGCGGGTACGCGCGAGACGCCGACCCGCATCAACGCGGCGAGGAATCCGCTGCGTTCGGCGACGGCGACACCCATGATGACGACGACGATCGTCGCCATCGGCGGGAAGGTCGCGAAGTTCTCGATCATCGTCGAGACGGCCATGGCGAGGCCGTCGCCGCTGAGCAGGTTCTGTACGGCCACGGTCTTGTCGTCGGCCGGCGAGATGACCGATATGTCAGTCGCGGCGAGTACGGCGCTGACGACGGCGAGGATCCCGGACAGGATCCAGAACAGCCAGAAGGGGTGCGGCAGGGCGTTGCCGGCGCGTTCGATGAGGCCCATGGCGCGGATGATCAGCGGCAGTCGGGGCTCGTCGGGGTTCTCACCCGGTGTGCCGGAAGTGCCTGGTGTGCCTGGTGGTGCGGGGGTCGAGGTACTCATGAGCGGCTCTCCTTACTCAGTTCTCGCGTCAGCGGACGGCAGATCTCGGGGTCCGGTACTGGCGCAGGAACTGCCACATCACCTCGTGCGCCTCGATGGTGTGGGTGGCGTATCCGCCGCCGCTGTAGCTGTCCTCGCCGGGCCAGGTGTGGCCGCCGTCGGTGACGGCGACATGGGTCACGTCGGCCCCGCGGTCGCAGCCTGAGTAGCGGGTGATGGTGATGTCCGGCTCGATGATGCGGGTACGCGGCCGGGCGTGGCAATCGTTGCGGTCGGCCCACGCGGCGGTCCAGTCCGGGAGGGCGGGCAGGCCGCGCTCGGGGTCGCCGGCGTAGGGGATGGTGACGTCGCCCGTGCCGTGGAAGTCGATGACGGGGACGGGGCGCGAGGGGCGGCAGTTCTCGCCGGTCTCGGGGTAGAAGGCGCCGGCCACGGGGGCGATGGCGGCGATCCGGTCGGCCATGCGGCAGGCGAGCAGGCCGGTGAAGCCCGCGCCGTTGGACTTGCCGGTGGCGTACACGCGCCGCTTGTCGACGCAGAGGGTGCGGTTCAGCTCGTCGATCAGGTCACCGGTGAAGGCGACGTCGTCGACGCCGGGCGCCGCGTACGGCGCGCCCTGCCAGGCCTGCCGGTCGCCGTCGCCGGTCCCGATCACGCCGTTGGGGTACGCGACGATCGCGGGCAGGTTGGACAGCCCGGAGAACTCCTCGGTACCGGCTCCGGTGTTGCCCCGGCCGTGGAAGGCGAGCACGACGGGCCAGTCGTGGCGCGGGGTGTAGCCGGCGGGGAGGTGGAGTTGGTACGTACGGGAGAGCCCGCCGCTCGCGACGGTGCGCAGCTGGCTGGTGCCCGGCTGCTGCGGCGCGGGCTGGCGGCAGCCGGAGGCGGACGCGGAGGCCGGCTGCGGGACGGCGGCGGTCGCGGTGACCGGGGCCAGCGCCGAGCCGACGAGGGCGAGTCCGGCGGCGGCCACGGTGGTACGGAACAGGGCGCGGGTACGGCCCGGGGTGAGGCGTCGGCCGCCGGACGGGGACTGCTTCATTGCAGGCTCCTTCTGCCGTACGGCACGGGGGCGCGTACGGCTTGCTTGAGGGACGGGAGTGCGGGGGGGAATGAGGGCGCGCGGAACCACGGCGCGGGGTGCGGTGACGGATGAGGGGCGTGCGCCACGACGGGCGCACGCGGGAAGTGGTGGTGCGGGAGAGGGCCCTTCAGGGACCCGTCAGGCGTCCAGCCACTCCTTGACGAAGGCCACGATGCGGGACACGGCCGTGTCCACGATCGCCTGCCCGGCGGCGGCGGTCGCGCGGCGCGGATCGCCGAGCACGCCGTTGGAGCTGAGTCGGTCGTAGCCCACCGTGAGCGCGGGGTGGCCGCGCCGGGAGAGCCGGGAGAGCGGATCGAGATCGGCGGTGGCCGTCGGTCCGGGGGTGAAGCGGTCGGTGTGTACGAGATGGGGCGCGAGGTGCAGCATCTGCGCCGTCTCGGCCTCGCCGCTGTGTCCGTGCACCTCGCCGACGCGCATGTCCGCGACGACGTCGGGCGCCAGCGCGGTGAGCGGGGTCCACGCGAACTGGATGTCGGGCTTGGTGACGAGCAGGTCCTGCGCGACCGTGCCCAGGGTGGCGTTGTTGCCGCCGTGCCCGGTCACGACGAGGATCTTCCGCCAGCCGTGCCGGTGGAGGCTGTCGACGTACTCCCGTACGACGGCGGCGAACGTCGTGGTGGAGAGCGTCACCGTGCCGGCGAAGGCCAGATGGTGCGGGGACACCCCGACGGGCAGGGACGGACCGATCACCGCGCCTCCGCCGAGTTCGGCGGCGACCAGGTCGACCACCGACTCCGCGCGGATGGTGTCGGTGGCCATCGGCATCCCGGGGCCGTGCTGTTCGAACGCGCCGGCCGGCAGGATCACCACCGGGCTCGACGTCACGGCCTCGGCCGCCTCGACGGTCGTCATCTCGGCGAGCCGCGGCGGACGCGGCGGCAGCGACGGGGAAGGCGTGGGTGAGGGCTGGGAGGAAGTCACCGCTGTCCGCCTTCCGGGAGCGTGGCGTCGAGGTCGGTTCCGGCGCCCGGCTCGTCGGGCGGGAAGTCGGCGGTGAGGACCGCCTCGCGGATCGCCACCAGGTGCGTGCGGGTGAGCCGTTCGGCCGCCGCCGCGTCACCGTCCCGGACCGCGTCCAGGATCTCCAGGTGCTCGGCGTGGTCCCGTGCCCGGTCGTTGTAACGGTGCCGGATCTCCACCTGGTCCCGGGCGCGGACCTGGAGCAGGGCCTCGACGGCCTCGCGGAGCAGGGTGTTGCCGCTCGCCGCGGCCAGCGCCACATGGAAGTGCACCGAGCGCCGCAGGGATTCCTCCGGCGGATGCAGCGCGTTGGAGGCGGCGGACTCCAACTCCCGTACGGCTTCGGCCATCCGCACATTCGCCGCGGCCGCGGCGACGGCCGGCTCCAGCACCAGCCGGGCCTCGACCAGTTCCAGCACCGACGCGCGGGTGCTGCGCGGCAGATGCGGGTTGGCCATCAGCCGGCGCCCGATACCCGGGCCCACGTAGGTGCCGGATCCGTGCCGGAACTCCACCACACCGGTGGCCTCCAGCCTGCGCAGCGCCTCGCGCACCGTGGGTGTGGTGACGCCGAAGCGGCGGGCGAGATCACGGGAGGACGCCAGGGCGTCTCCGTGATCGAGGCGTTCCGAACGGATGATCTCGACGATGTTGTCCGCCAGGCGCTCGGACAACGACAACTCACTGCGACTCATAAAGTGAATAGATCACTTGATGTCTCGCGGTGTCAATGCTCGCGACAGCACCTTTTGGCGACGTCCGACGGCGTCGGTCACCCACTCCCTGTGGTGGCAGCGGTATCAGTGGTAGCTTCGGTGCCATGAGTGAATCCAAGGCCGCGGCCATGAGCCTGCGCTTCCCCGATCCCGGACAGCGGGCGGCGATCGTCGCCGCGGCCAAGGCCGCCGGCGTGAGCCTCCAGGAGTACATCCTGTCGGCCGCGTACGACCGCGCCACCGCCGTGGAGGACACGTTCCTCGAAGGCTTCAAGGCGTCGATGGACCGCGTCGGCGACGCCTTCGACACCGAGCCGAGCACCGTCGACCCCACCCCCGAGCAGCGTGCCGCCGACCGGCAGGCCCGTCAGGAACTCGAACAGCGCGACCAGGGCCACGCCGCGTGAGCACGAGCGAGCCCGAGCCGAGGATCGATGTGTCCTACCTGCTGCACGCCGCCGAGCTGCTGCCCCGTGACCCGCAGGTGGACGACTACGGCCCTCTCCACGCGGCCGTGGCGCGCGTCTACGCCCGCGCCATGGACCGGGACATCTACGGCTCCCCGCACCTCAAGGCCGCCGCGCTGCTCCAGACCCTGGCCCGGCTGCCCTGTCTGGAGCACTCCAACGAGGCGTTCGCCTGGCACTCCTGCGAGGCGTTCCTGTCCCTGCACGGGCACCGGCTGGACTGTCCGCCGAAGGCGGCGGTCGCGCTCGTACGCGACGCCGCGTCGGGCGCGGTCGGCGTCGCCGGCGCCGCACGCCTGCTGCACGGCTGGACCGTCGGCTGAGACCGGCCCGCGCGGCGGCCCGGTCTCAGCGACCGCGCCGGTGGAACAGGGCGTAGCCGAGGACTCCCACGGCGATGGCGATCGCCACGAACGTGTACCAGGTGGGACCGCCCGCATCCTCCGCTCCGAGGATCATGCGGCGCCCCCGCGGGGCGGGCGGACCGGGTGCCGGGCCGGTGGGAAGGGCTTCTGGGGTGCCATGCCCTCCGTCTACCCCGCGTGGCCCGCGCCAGACGGCCGGGCGGCCGGCCCGACGACCGAACGACCAGAACGGCCGTCTGCGGGGCGGCCGCCCATCAGCCCTCGCCGGCCCTGCCGGCTCCTGTCAGTTCTTGACCTGCTCGCGAACGCTCTCGACGCTGCCGCAGTCCGCCGCCAGCTGCCTGGCCCGCTCCTTGACGAACGCGGCGCCGAGCTCCGCGCGCCGCTCCTCGCCGACGTTCTCGCGCGCGCCGTTGAGGATGGTCCGCTCCTCCTCGTCGAGGTGGTGACTCACCGCTTCGACCAGCCCCTCCAGCCTCTCGTCCCACTCGGCGGAGCCGACCTCGTCGGTCTCCAGCAGGGCGAGCAGCGCCTCGTTGCCCTCGTCGTGCTCCTCTTCGCCGTGCTCGACCTCGGCGTTGTCGATGTTCTTGAAGCGCCTCAGCGCGGGATAGACCTCGCTCTCCTCCGCGCGGGCGTGGGCGATCAGCAGCCCCGCGAACTCGCGCAGCGCCCCCGCGCGGTCCGCCTCCACGCTCCGCATCCTGCGGAACAGGTCCTCCATCGTCCGGTGGTCCTGAAGGATCAGCGCCACGACGTCGTGCTCGGTACCCATGAGGCTCCCTCGGTCGGCTCGTTCTTCGCTGTCGGCTCGCTGTCCGCTCGTGTGCCCGGAATCCGGCGCCCTGCGCACCGGGACGGCCACCGGCCCGGCCGGTCGGCCCACTCCCGAACCACTCGATGGACATTTCGGGCGTATTCTGAACATCTGCCGAAAGGATCGAGTCATGGCCGACGAGTCACGAGGCGACGACGTGTACCAGCCCGAGAACTCCGACGTGGACAACGGCCCCTCCGACGATCTCGATCTGGAGAACGTGGTGGACGAGCGCGGCCTCGACGACATGATGACGGAGGGGTACTCCCCGCCCGAGCACCCTCTCGGCGTCAACAAGTACGGGGTCACCGGCGAGGAGCAGCGCGAGGGCGAGACCTTGGACCAGCGGCTCGCCCAGGAGGCACCGGAGGTGCTCCCGGAGGCGGGCGACGGCGTCGGTGACGTGCCGGGCGGTGAGGGCGAGCCGGTGGACACGGAGACGGGTGACGCGCGGGCGGGACGGCTGGAGGCGGTCGACGACATCGCGCCGCGCCGGCATTCGGACGTGGGCGCGCGGGACGTCGGGATCGACGGCGGCGCCGCGTCGGCCGAGGAGGCCGCCATGCATATCGCCGACGACGAGGAAATGGACGGCTAGTGGGCGGAGAGGACCGGCTGGCCCGGTATCACGGGAAGCGCCGGTTCGACGCCACGGACGAGCCACGCGGCGAGGGCACGGGCCCCGCCGGTGAACCGTCGTTCGTCATCCAGATCCATGACGCGCGCCGGCTGCACTTCGACTTCCGGCTCGAGGTGGACGGTGTGCTCAAGTCCTGGGCCGTACCGAAGGGTCCGTCCACCGACCCCGGCGACAAGCGTCTGGCGGTGCCCACCGAGGACCACCCGCTGGAGTACCGGGAGTACGAGGGTGTCATCGCCTCCGGTCAGTACGGGGCGGGCCCGGTCATCGTCTGGGACCAGGGGACGTACCGGCCGCTCGGGGTCGACAGCCCCGCGGACTTCGCCACCGCACTGGACAAGGGCCACGCCTCGTTCCGGCTCAACGGGCGGAAGCTGCGCGGCGCTTACGCGCTCACCCGGTTCCGCGACGGCGCGGACGGATCGGCCGAGGCGTGGCTGTTGGTGAAGAAGACAGGTTCCGGCAGTACGCACGGCGGACGCGCCACCCCCGACCCTCGGCGGGCCCGCTCGGCGCGTACCGGCCGGACACTTCGCCAGGTGAACGGGGGTACGCCGGGCCGGGCGATGCCGGATCATGGGAGCAGCCGCGTCCATCGATCCGAAGGCAACGACCATGCTTGACGCAGACCTTGACCCGGGTGCCGGCCCGGGTATCGACGCCGACGACGTCCGCCGTATCGCGCTGTCCCTGCCGCGCACCGTGGAGAGGGAACTCTGGAACATCCCCACCTTCCATGTCGCGGGGCGGATGTATGTCACGGTGCCCGACGACGGGACGTCGTTCGCCGTCCGCTGCCCCCGGTTCGAGCGTGCCGAGCTGATCGCGGCCGAGCCCGAGAAGTTCTGGGTCCCGGCGCACGAGGCCAACTCCTCATGGGTGCGGGCCCGGTTGAGCGCGCTGGAGGACGAGAAGGAGTTGTACGACATCCTGGTCGACTCCTGGAAGCAGGCCGCCCCGGCGGATCTCGCGGAGTCCTTCGAAAGCTGACCGACCGATGAGTTCCGTGGCGTCGGCCGGTCGGTACAGGAGCAGCGAAACGACCAGGGCCGACGCCCGGGAACAGGAACACAGGAGCCCCGTATGACCCCGACCCCGACCCCACCCCCGACCGACGCCGTGTCCGCCGGCGACGTACCCCGGAGCGCCGCGCACCAGGTCGAGGCGAACGGCGTGCGCCTGTGCGTCCAGACCTTCGGCAGCCCCACCGATCCGGCCGTCCTGCTGATCAGCGGCGCGACAAGTTCGATGGACGGCTGGGACGAGGAGTTCTGCGCCCGGCTCGCGGCCGGCGGGCGGCGGGTCGTCCGCTACGACCAGCGTGACACCGGCGGGTCCGTCACCTCCCCGGCCGGCGCCCCCGACTACACCTTCAACGATCTGATCGCGGACGCCGTCGGTCTGCTGGACACGCTCGGTGCGGACCGGGCGCATCTGATGGGCATCTCCATGGGCGGTGCCCTGGCGCAGTCCCTGGCCGTCGCCCGTCCGGAGCGGGTCGCGACGCTCACGCTCGTCTCCACGAGCCCGGCGGGTCCCACCGAATCGGAACTGCCGCCGCCGTCCGAGCGCATGAGGGCGTCGTTCGCCGATCCGGCCCCCGAGCCGGACTGGTCGGACCGCGCGGCGGTGATCGAGTATCTGGTGGAGGGTGAGCGGCTGTTCGCCGGTCCGTCGTCGTTCGACGAGGCAGCGGTACGGGAGTTGGCGGGCCGAATCGTCGACCGCTCCACGGACATCGAGGCGGCGATGAAGAATCACTGGGTGCTCGGGGAGGACGAGAAGCCGGTCACGGTCCGGCTGGCGGACGTGGCGGCGCCCACTCTCGTCCTGCACGGATCCGAGGATCCGCTTTTCCCGCTGGACCACGGGCGGGCGCTGGCCGAGGGGATTCCCGGCGCGCGTCTGGTCGCCCTGGACGGGGTCGGTCACCAGCCTCCGCCGCCCCAGGTGTGGGACACGGTGATCTCCGCGGTCCTCCGCCACACCGACCGTTGATGTGAATGGCGTACCCGCGACCGGCCGAGACGGTCCGGCCGGCTCCGGGTACGCCATTCACATCGGCGTCACGTCATTTCGCTTCACTTCACTTCGTTGAGCTGCCCTGTCGCCACGTCGAAAATAAATCCGCGGATCGCGTCCGTGTGCGGAATGAACGGGTTGCCGGTGATCCGCCGAATCGACTGGCGTACGTCCTCGGTCAGGTCCGTGAATGCCTCAGCGGCCCAGGGCGGCCGGATCCCGGTCTCGTTCTCGATGTCCCGCTTGAAATTGTCGTCGGTGAAGGTGAGCATCCCGCAGTCGGTGTGGTGGATCAGAATGATCTCCCGGGTGCCCAGGAGCCGCTGACTGATCGCCAGGGAGCGGATCTCGTCCTCGGTGACCGCTCCCCCGGCGTTCCTGATCACATGGGCGTCGCCCTCGTTCAGGCCGAGAATGCGGTAGATGTCCAGCCGCGCGTCCATGCAGGCCACGACGGCGAGCCGACGGGCCGGGGGAAGATGCAGAGGGCCCGTGAATGATTGCGCGTAACTCTCGTTGTTGTCGAGACATTCGTCGGTGACGGACACGACAGACCCACTTCCACAGTTGACGACGGATCTACGGTAGAGGGCCGAAATTCGAACAGCGAAGATGACAGACCGCCTCGCCACAGCTTTGCAATATTCCGGCAATAATCACGCCTTGTTGCCGCGCCATTGCAGCCTCGTGGCCATTGCGGCGCCGCGCTTCCATCCACACCGGTCTGCCTTTACGTTCCGGAGTCACGCGCCGGTGTCCGCCTGCCGTAGCGATCCGTCAGCCTTCTCTCTTCTCACCCGTGCGAGGCCGTCAGCCATGAGCCAGCCCGTCGACTCCGTCACCGCGGGGCACACGCCCGACGACAGTTCCCGGCAGGACCCGGGCGCCGCCTGGTCCTTCGAGACCAAGCAGATCCACTCGGGTGCCGAGCCCGGCCCGACGACCGGCGCCCGCGCGGTGCCGATCTACCAGACGACCTCGTTCGTCTTCCGCGACACCGAGCACGCCGCGGCCCTCTTCTCCCTCGCCGAGCCCGGCAACATCTACACCCGGATCCACAACCCGACGCAGGACGTCTTCGAGCAGCGGATCGCCGCGCTGGAGGGCGGTGTCGCCGCCGTGGCGCTCGCCTCCGGACAGGCCGCCGAGACGCTCGCGATCCTCACGCTGGCCCGCTCCGGCGACCACATCGTCTCCAGCACCTCGCTGTACGGCGGGACCTACAACCTGTTCCGCCACACGCTGCCGCGCTTCGGGATCGAGGTGTCCTTCGTCGACGACCCGGACGACATCGACGCCTGGCGGGCCGCCGTACGCCCCAACACCAAGGCCCTGTTCGCCGAGACACTCGGCAACCCGCGCGGCAACGTCCTCGACGTACGGGCGGTCGCCGACGCGGCCCATGACGCGGGGGTGCCGCTGATCGTCGACAACACGGTGCCGACTCCCTATCTGCTGCGCCCGATCGAGCACGGCGCGGACATCGTCGTCCACTCGGCGACCAAGTTCCTCGGCGGGCACGGCACGACCATCGGGGGCGTCGTGGTCGACGCCGGCACCTTCGACTTCGGCGCGCACGCCGAGCGGTTCGAGGACTTCCACACCCCGGACCCGAGCTACCACGGGCTGCGCTACTGGCCGGATCTCGGGCCGAGCGCCTTCGCCGTGAAGCTGCGCGTCCAACTGCTGCGCGACCTCGGTCCGGCGCTCTCGCCGCACTCCGCGTTCCTGCTGCTCCAGGGCGTCGAGACGCTGAGCCTGCGCGTCGAGCGCCATACGTCCAACGCCCTGGAACTGGCGCGCTGGCTGGAGCGGCGCGACGAGGTCGCCGCGGTGCACTACCCGGGTCTGGAGTCCAACCGCTGGCACGAGGCGGCCGAACGCTATCTGCCGCGCGGCGCCGGTGCGGTCCTCGCCTTCGAGCTGCGCGACGGTGTCGAGGCGGGCAAGCGGTTCGTGGACGCGGTGGAGCTGTTCAGCCACCTGGCCAACATCGGTGACGTACGGAGCCTGATCATCCACCCGGCGTCGACGACCCACAGCCAGCTCGACGAGGAGCAGTTGACCGCCACGGGCACGGCTCCGGGTCTGGTGCGGCTGTCGGTGGGGCTGGAGCACATCGACGATCTGAAGGCCGATCTCGAAGCGGGGTTCCGCGCCGCCAAGGGCGCGTCCTGAGCACGGCGCAGTCGACCGCGCGCCCCCTCCCGCCGGCCACCGGGGCCTGGCGGGAGGGGGATCCGCCGGGCCGCCGCGCCTGGGTGGGCCTGGGAGACCCGCTGCCGCTGGAGGGCGGAGGGTCACTGCCCGGGGTGCGGATGGCGTACGAGACATGGGGGCGGCTCGCCGCCGACGGGTCGAACGCGGTGCTGGTCCTGCACGCGCTGACCGGTGACAGCCATGTCGCCGGTCCCGCCGGCCCCGGTCATCCGACGGCCGGCTGGTGGGACGCGCTGATCGGACCGGGCAAGGCGTTCGACACCCGGCGGTGGTTCGTGGTCGCGCCCAACGTCCTGGGCGGCTGCCAGGGCACGACGGGCCCCGCGTCGGCCGGACCGGACGGCACGCCGTGGGGGCCGTCGTTCCCGTATCTGACCCAGCGTGACCAGGTCGCCGCCGAGGCCCGGTTGGCCGACGCGCTGGGGATCGGGCGCTGGGCGGCGGTCGTCGGCGGTTCCATGGGCGGGATGCGGGCGCTCGAATGGGCGGTGAGCAGACCGGAACGTACGGGATCCCTGCTGGTGCTGGCGTGCCCGGCGGCGGCCTCGGCGGAACAGATCGCCTGGGGCGCCGTGCAGATCGAGGCGATCCGCTCCGATCCCGGCTGGCAGGGCGGCCGTTACCACCGGGCCGGGCCGGGCGGCGGTCCGCACCGGGGGCTGGGGGTCGCGCGCCGGATCGCCCATGTGACGTACCGGAGCGAACCGGAGCTGGCGACCCGGTTCGCGGGCGAGCCCCAGCCGGGCGAACACCCCTGGCGGGGCGGGCGGTACCAGGTGGAGTCGTATCTGGACCATCACGCCGACAAACTGGTGCGCCGGTTCGACGCGGGCAGCTATGTCGTGCTGACCGAGGCGATGAACGGCCATGACGTCGGACGTGACCGTGGGGGCGTCCGCTCCGCGCTGGGCCGGGTGCGGATGCCGACGCTTGTCGCCGGGGTCGGCTCGGACCGGCTCTATCCGCCCGCGCAGCAGGCGGTGTTGGCCGACGCGATACCGGGCGCCGACCGGCTCAGGATCGTCGAATCACCTTACGGGCACGACGGGTTCCTGATCGAGACGGCCCAAGTCGGCGCCCTGGTGGAGGAGTTGCTGGCCGGGGTGTGAGCCGGGGGATCAGTACGGCAGCGGCTCGTCGGCCAGGTAGGGCGGCGCGGGCTCGTACTGGATGTACCGGCGGACCGCGCGGGCGTGGTCACGTCCGTGGAGCCGGCCGATCAGCCACAGGGCCATGTCGATCCCGGCGGAGACGCCCTGGCTGGTCACCAGGTTCCCGTCCACGACGTAGCGGGCGTCGCGCACGACGGTGATGTCACCCCGGGCCTGCAGTTCGTCCTCGAACCCGTGGTGCGTGGCCACCCGTCGGCCGCGCGCGGGCCCGGCCTCGTGCAGGAGGAGGGAGCCGGTGCACACGCTGGTGACCCATTGGGCGCCGGCGGCCGTCGTGCCGATCCACTCCATCAGCGCGGCGTTGTCCACCTCGCGCCGGGTTCCCCCGCCGCCGGGGACGAGCAGCACGTCGAGCGGCGGGCAGTCGCCCGGCGTGTGGTCGGGCAGGACCCGCATGCCTTTGTTGCACCGGACCGGGTCGGGACGCTCGGCCACCAGGACGGCGGTGTCGGCCTTGTCGCGGAGCATCGAGGAGGCGGTGAACACCTCCCAGGGGCCGACGAAGTCCAGCTCCTCCGCGCCGTCGAAGATCAGCAGTCCGTACGTGGTCACGGGCACTCCTTGGTCGTCATGGGTGGTCCTCGGTGTCCTCGGTCGACCGGAAGCGGTTCCGGTAGTCGGTCGGTGTCACGCCGCAGTGCCGGTGGAACGCGCGCCGCAGTGATTCGGAGCTGCCGAGTCCGCAGCGGCGGGCGATGGTGGTGACCGGGTCGTCGCCGCCGGTCAGTGCCTGCTGGGCGGCCTCCACGCGTACGCGCTCCACGTACTCGGCCGGCCCCGTCCCCAGCTCCGCGGTGAACCGGCGCTGGAGGTGACGCGGGCTCAGCCCGGCGCGGGCGGCCAGGTCCGCGAGGGTGTGCGGTGAGCCCGGGTCGGCGTGGACGGCCGCGACGACGGCCCTGATCGGGTCGGTGGCCGGCTGCGTGGACCAGAGGGGGACGCTGAACTGCGCCTGGCTGCCCGGCCTGCGCAGGAACAGCACGAGATGCTGGGCGACGGTGTGGGCGACCTCCCGGCCGAGGTCGTCCTCGACCAGCGCGAGAGCCAGGTCCATGCCGGCGGTCACACCGGCGGACGTCCAGACCCGCCCGTCGCGCACGAAGATCGGCCGGGTGTCCACGCTCAGCCCGGGATGCTCACGGCGCAGCTGGCCGTCACGGCTCCAGTGGGTGGTGACGCGGCGGCCGGTGAGCAGCCCGGTGGCGGCGAGCAGGAACACGCCGCTGCACACCGAGGTGATGCGGCGGGCCGTGCTCCCCGCCTCGGCGATCCACTCGACGAGGGCCGGGTCCTTGGCCGCGTCGTCGACCCCGCTGCCACCGGCCACCACCAGGGTGTCGATCCCGGCGGGGTCCAGGTCGGCGATGCCGTGGTCGGCGTGGACGCGCAGCCCGCTGGTCGAGCGCGTCGGGCCCGCGACGGGGGCCACGATCCGGCAGTCGTAGCCGGGGCCGGGCCGGCCCGCCTGCTGGAACACCTCGAAGGGGCCCGAGAGGTCGAGTGACTGGAACCCCTCGAAGATCACGAAGACGACGCGTCGCTGCTGCACGTCGTTCAGCCTGCGTTCCCGGCGCCCATGTCGTCAACGACATACGGCCCACACATCGCGCCATGGGCCGGGCGACCTGGCCGGGCGATCCGGTCCGGGGACCCGGTCGGGCGATCTGGTCGGGTGAACCATCGGCCAGGCTGCCAATGAACATAATTCGATCATGTTTGAGTACCTTTCATGAAAAATCGCCTGAAACTCAGCACGTTCCTGGTCGCCACGAGCGCGGTCGTGGTGGCCGCCGGTCCGCTGCCCGCCACGGCGCAGCCGGCCGCCGCCCAGCCCCACATCGCGCCGCTGCACCGCTCCGCGGCGCCTCTGGTGGACCGCTACATCGTCTCCGTCGACGCGGCGTTCGACGCCACCAAGCTGCTCAACCGGGCCGGGGTGAAGCCCCTGTTCACGTACACGAGCGTGCTGCGCGGATTCGCGGCCCAGCTCAGCACCGCCCAGCTCAGGACCATCCGCGCGACGCCCGGCGTGACGGCCGTCGAGGAGGACTCCGAGGTCAAGGCGCTGGAGACCACGCCGTCGAACAGCCGCGTGGCCGCCTCGTCCTGGGGCCTGGACCGGATCGACCAGCAGGAGCTGCCGCTGGACGGCCAGTACAACGCGCGGAACACCGGCAAGGGTGTCACCGCGTACGTCATCGACACGGGCATCGATTTCGACCACGACGAGTTCGGCGGGCGCGCCAAGCCGGGCTACGACGCCTTGGGGGACGGCCGGCAGGGCAAGGACTGTCAGGGCCACGGCACGCATGTGGCGGGTACGGTCGCGGGCCGTACGTACGGGGTGGCTCCCGAGGCCGACCTGGTGAGCGTCCGGGTCCTGGACTGCCAGGGCAAGGGCACATGGTCGGGGATCCTGGCCGGCTTCGACTGGGTCGCCGCCAACGCCAAGCAGCCTGCCGTGCTCAACGGCTCCCTCGGCGGCCCGAAGTCCGCCGCCGTGAACAGTGCGGCGACCGCGCTGTCGAAGAAGGGCGTCCTGCCGATCCTGGCCGCCGGGAACGACGCGGTCGACGCCTGCACCGTCTCACCCGCCTCGGCGCAGGGCGTCGTGACCGTCGGCGCGACCGACCAGGAGGACAAGCAGGCCAACTTCTCCAACCACGGGAAGTGTCTGTCGCTGTACGCGCCGGGGGCCGCCATCGTGTCGGCGAAGCTCGGCGGCGGCAATGTGGCCCTGAACGGGACGTCGATGGCCTCTCCCCACGTCGCGGGCGTGGCCGCGCTCTACAAGGCCGAGCACCCGGACGCCACTCCGGACGAGCTGGCCGACTGGCTCGGTGGCGCGGCCACGGAGAACAAGCTGTCCTCCGTCGGTGAGGGCTCGCCGAACCGGCTCCTGTTCACCGACGGGCTCTGACAGAAGGGCGTCGACGGCCGGGCGAAGACCCACATGGCGGATGAAGAAGCGATTCAGCAGCGACTGTTCGAGCGATGAACCGAGCAGTTCGGAGAACATCCGCGCGGGCCGGGACAAGGTTTCGACGACCTGTTCCACCCCACCCGCACCATAGGAGTGTCCTGTGCGACTTCGTACCAGTGTGGCTGCCACCGTCGGCGCCCTCGCCCTCGTCATCACCCTGCCCACCTCGGCCGGCGCGGCCCAGGGCGACTTCACCTACCAGCACGTCAACCGGGCCGGTGTCGCGCAGATGTCGGGGCTGATGGACCCGCAGAGCCGCGAGTGCATCACGCTCCCCGAGGTCAGCCACGAGCGGTCGGCGCCGGCGCACAGCCCCCGCAACAACACGGACGCCACGGCGACCGTGTTCGCGGGCGTCGACTGTGAAGGCCCGCACTTCTCCCTGCGGCCCAACGGGGGCCACGCCTCCGAGCGGCTGCAGGTCCGTTCGGTCGTCTTCAGCTGACCGGCTGACCGACCGAACCACGGACCGGC
>NZ_JBHUZM010000163.1:0-15427 GCF_042667665.1 Streptomyces sp. NPDC057307
CGCTGCTCAGTGAGGGGATCGGGGACACGATCCGGGTGTCGTTGTCGGCGCCTCCTGCGGAGGAGGTGAAGGTGGGTCTGCAGATTCTGGAGTCGCTGAATCTGAAGCAGCGGCGGCTGGAGATTGTGTCGTGTCCGTCGTGCGGGCGGGCGCAGGTGGATGTGTACAAGCTGGCGGATCAGGTGAGTGCGGGGCTGGACGGCTTGGAGGTGCCGTTGCGGGTGGCGGTGATGGGGTGTGTGGTGAACGGTCCGGGTGAGGCCCGTGAGGCGGATCTGGGTGTGGCGTCGGGCAACGGCAAGGGTCAGATCTTCGTGAAGGGCGAGGTCATCAAGACGGTCCCCGAATCGAAGATCGTCGAGACCCTCATCGAAGAAGCCATGAAGATCGCCGAACAGATGGAACGCGACGGGGTCCCGTCGGGCGAACCACTGGTGGTGACGGGGTCGTAAGCCCACACACCTGGGAGGCTCCGCATCTCACCACCCATGCTCCAGCAGCCCGGCGGAGCTTTCCAGGTACCCGGTCTCCTCGCTCACCGCGCCGGCCGGCCCTTGGGGCCCGCGCCCTCGCCCTCGCCCGCGCCGAACGGCGGCCGACCTAGAACACGTCGCGCAGGGTCTCCAGGAGGCGGGCGATGTTCGCTTCGTCGCGGCGGTAGTAGGTCCACTTGCCCCGCCGGGTGGCGATCACCAGTCCCGCTTGCCGCAGCATCGCGAGGTACTGCGAGGTGGTCGACTGCCCCAGACCCGCACGCCGCTGGATGTCGGTCACGCAGACACCGATCTCGACGTCGGCGGGCTCCTGGCCGGGGAAACTCATCGGCTCCTTGAGCCACACCAGCATCTGGCGGCGGGCCGGGTTGGACAGGGCCCGGAACACAGCCAGCAACTCCGCTTCCGAGAACACACGGTGATCGTAGCGCAGGCACATATTGACGATTCGCGATATGACGATCTAAGGTCGTCGCATGTCAACTTCGATGCGCGCGGTGGAACTCGTCCGCTTCGGCGACGCGGACACCGCGTTCGCCACCCGAGAGCTGCCAAGACCCGTCCCCGGACCCGGCCAGGTGCTGGTGCGCGTGGTGGCCACGTCCGTGAACCCTCTCGATCTGCAGACCCGGCGCGGCGACTACCGCGACCAGGTGGCGCTGCCCGCGGTGATCGGCAACGACGTGTCCGGCGTGGTGGTCGGGACCGGCCCCGGGGCAGCCGACTTCCGGCCGGGCGACGAGGTCTGGTACCTGGCGCCGGTGTTCGCCGGGCAGGGGACCTACGCCGAGTTCCATGTGGTCGACCAGGCCCTGGTCGCCCCCAAGCCCGCCCGGTTGTCGCACGTCGAGGCCGCCGGTCTCGCGCTCGTGGGCGTGACGGCGTGGGAGGCGCTGGCCGAACGCGCCCAAGTGCGGGTCGGGGAGCGGGTCCTGGTGCACGGCGGAGCGGGCGGGGTCGGCTCGGTCGCCGTCCAGGTCGCCGGCGCGCTGGGAGCCGAGGTGGTGACCACCGCGCGGGCGAGGGATCACGAGTTCGTCACCGGGCTGGGGGCCGACATCGCGATCGACTTCTCGGCCGACGACTATGTGGCGCGGCTGCGCGCGCTGGGCGGGGTGGACGTCGTGCTGGACACGGTGGGCGGGGACACCCTCGCCCGCAGCCCGGAGATCCTCGCCGACCGAGGCCGCGTGGTGTCCGTCGTCGACACCCCCGAACCTCAGAACCTGCTCGCCGCGTGGGGCGTGAACGCGACCTACCACTTCCTCTTCGTCAGCCCCGGCCGGGCGAAGCTCGCGGCCCTCGGCCGACTGGTCGACCAGGGCAGACTCCGGCCGGTCATCGGCGCCGTGCTCCCGCTGGCCGACGTCGCACAGGCGCACACACTGCTGGAAGGCGGCGGCTCGGCCGGCGAGGGCCGCGGACGCCCACGCGGCAAGATCACCGTCGCCGTACACCAGTGAGTGTGCGGGGTGATGTCTACGGGGTGATGCCTGCGGGATGACGTACGTCGTGCCGTACGCGGCCGCGCCGGGCGATCCGGTCCGACGAGCGCGCCGACGGTGGTGGCTCATCCGGATATAAGCCGCAACTTCGCACTGTGAGGACCATCACACGCGATGATGGGCGGGATGGGACAACCAACGAACTCTGTCTCTTGTCTTGAATTCCGATGAACAACATGCCTGCTCCTGACGTCAGCGTGATCGTCGGGGCCTATGAAGCGATGCCCTATCTGATCCGCTGCCTGGAATCGGTTGAGGCTCAGACACTGGGCGCCCAGCGCATCGAACTGATAGCCGTCGACGACGGGTCGACCGACGGCACAGGGGAATACCTGGAGGAGTTCGCGGCCCGCAGCTCCGTCCCGACCCGCGTGGTGCGCCAGGCCAATTCGGGCGGGCCCAGCGGTCCGCGCAATGTGGGGCTGGGCCTGGCCAGGGGCCGGTATGTCTTCTTCCTCGACGCGGACGACTACTTCGCCGACGACGCGCTCGAGAACATGATGGCGATGGCCGACCGGGCCGGCACGGATGTCGTGCTCGGCAAGGTGGAGGGGGTCAACAGAGGCGCCCCCAAGTCCATGTGGAAGCGGACCGCCGACCGCATGGACGTCTACGACTCGCAGATCATCTTCACGCTGAGCGCGCAGAAGCTGTTCCGGCGCGAGCTGATCGAGCGGCTGGGGCTGCGGTTCGACGAAGGACTGCGCACCGGCGAGGACGCCCTCTTCACCATGGAGGCGTACCTCCGGGGCAACGGGGTCTCGGTCTTCGCCGACCGGACCTGCTACTACCTGGTCGGCCGCGACGACGGCAAGCACGTCACCAAGAGCGGCGCCTACACGCACCGCTTCGACTCCGCGCGCGCGATGATGGGGCTCATCCACGACCTGGTCCCGGCCGGTCCGAAGCGCGACCGGCTGCTGGTCAGACCCTTCACGATCGGGCTCATCCAGCAGTTCGGCCCCGGGATCGTGAAGGAGTCCCCGGAGGTCCGCCGGCACAAGCTGGAGCTGGCGAAGCCGCTGATGGAGACGTACTGGTCACCGCAGGTCGCCCGGCGGATCAAGGTCGCCGAACGGCTGCGGCTGGAGTGCGTCGCGCTCGGCCGGCTCGATCTGCTCGACGACATCCTGGCCTACATCAAGGCCGGCACGGAGCCGGAAGTGATCATGCGCGGCCGGGGCCGCACCCTGCACCTCGCCTACCCCCACTTCGGCGACCGCCGCGCCGGTGTCTCCGACGCGGCGTACGAGGTGACGATCCCGGACTGGGTGGGGAAGCCGGGCGGCAAGTCCATCGAGCCGCCCCGCCTCACCCGCCAACGCCGCTCACTGACCCGCCGGCTGGCACGTGGCGTACGTACGTGGGTGAAGGGCATGCCGCAGCGGGGCTAGGCCCTGTCTTCAAGTCCCGCCTGGCCTGCGGGCGGACGGCGCTACTTTGAAGACAGGCCCTAGCTCCCGTCCGGCCTGATCGGCAAGACACGCCCTAGCCCCGGCCCGCCGCCGCCGAGGCGGCCGCGCCCTGGTCGAGGGGGCGCAGCATGCGGCCCGCCACCTGGACTCGGGACGTGCAGCCCAGTTTCTGCATCACCTTGCGCATGTGGTTCACCGCCGTCCACTCCGCGATCCCCAGCCTGCGCGCCACCTCCCGGTTGGTCAGGCCCTCCGTCACCAGCATCGCCACCTCGTGTTCGCGCCGGGTCAGCGAGCCGACGAGGTCCGTGTGGCGTGGCCGGTGTTCGGTCGGTTCGATCAGGGCGAGGGCCAGGGCGACGGCCTCCCCCGGGGTGCACCGGCCGCCCTCCTGCCAGGCCGTGTCGAAGGCACTGCGGCCCATCCGTTCGCCGACCTGGCCGAGCAGGGTCCGGCCGACGGCCCCCGGCTGGCCCGCCAGGGTGTCGCCGACCCGGCGGCGGAGCGCGTCCGCCGCGCCGAGCAGTCGTGCCGCCCGCTCCCACACGGCCGCCGTGCGGCCGTACTTGTGGGTGAGGAGTTCGGCCAGGACCGCCAAGCCCCTTGCCACTTCCGGAAGATCGCCCCGGTCGTGCAGCAACAGCAAGGCCCGGCAGGCCAGTTGTTCCGCCCGGTCATGGTCGTTCTGAGCCCCCGTCAGTCCCGCGAGCGTGAGCTTGGCGCGGGCCGCCGAGCGGGCGTCCTCGGCCCGCTCGAAGAGCCGTACCGCCTCCGTCGCGTGCCGCACCGCCGACGCCGCGTCC
This sequence comes from Streptomyces sp. NPDC057307, assembly GCF_042667665.1. Classification (NCBI taxonomy): domain Bacteria; kingdom Bacillati; phylum Actinomycetota; class Actinomycetes; order Kitasatosporales; family Streptomycetaceae; genus Streptomyces; species Streptomyces sp. NPDC057307. Next base: position 4,218 of record NZ_JBHUZM010000163.1, read on the forward strand.
CCCCGGTCCCGGCGGACCTCCGCGAGGCGGGCCAGTACTGCCCCCCGGCACCACTGACCACCGCCCCGCGGGTCCAGGTCCGCCAGCACCAGCGTGAGCAGGTTCTCGGCGGCGGGGAGGTTCCGCTGGATCTGGGCGAGCCGGGCCAGGTGGCGGCGTACGGTCGCGATCCCCGGGCCGTCGGCCAGTTCCGTGTACGCCGCCAGCGCCTCGTCCAGCCAGGGCTTGGCGCCCGCGGGGTCGTCCGTCAGGAGCAGCGCCTCACCGAGCGCCTCCAGCGTGGCGAGCCGCACCCGGAGCCGTTCGACACCGAGGCGCACCGCGGCGGACAGCCAGTGCGTGGCGCTCGCCACCTCGCCGCGCAGCAGCCAGTACGGCTGGGCCGCCGTCGCCAGCGTCGCCACCGCCTCGCCGTTGCCCGTCTCGACCAGGAACTCCAGCGCGGCGAGCACGTCCTGGTGCCAGTGATCGAACTGCTCCAGCGCCACTGCCTGTCCGGGCCCCTCCAACTGGCTTCGGATGCCGTGCAGTTGGCGAACGAAGAAGACGGCGTGGTCGGCCCGGACGGGCTCCAGGGCGTCCTGCCGCCTGAGGTGTTCCAGGGCCCGCGCCCGGGAGCCGCGCAGCATCCAGAACCGGATGCTGCCGTCCCGCTGCTCCTCGGTGAGCAGCGCGCTGTGGTCGACCATCTCCTCCAGTGCCTGCCGGGTGACGTCGAGCGGGAGCTCGAAGACACCGGCGGCCTCGGCGACGCCGAAGCTCTCGGTGAACACCCCGAGCCGTACGAGGAGTTCGACCGCCGCCGGTGGAAGTCCCAGCGTGTCCACCCCGGCGCCCGGATCCGTTCCCACGGCCGCTCCCACGGCCGCTCCGGCAGTCGTTCCCGTAGCCATTCCCATGGCCATTCCCGTAGCCGTTCCCGCTCCCGTGTCCGTACTCAGCTCGTCCAGCAGCGCGCGCGGCGAGCTGACCTTCAGCCTTGACGCGGCCAGTTCGATCGAGAGCGGCAGCCCGTCGAGCACCCGGCAGAGCGTGGCGACGGTCTCCCGGTTCTCCTGTGTGAGCCGGAATCCGGGCCGTACCGCCTTCGTACGGTCCACCAGCAGCCGTACGGAGTCGACCTGCCCCAGCCGGGCCAGATCGGCCGTGTCGTGCGGGGTGGGTACCGCCAGTGGGAAGAGCGGGACGCGGTGTTCGCCGTACATCCCGAGCACCTGGGTCCCGACGGTCAGCAGACACAGCCGCCGGGCCGCCGCCGCGACCGCCTCCCACAGCTCGGCGATGCCGCGCGGGGGCCGGTTGCCGCAGTCGAGCACGAGCAGGAGGTCCCGCCCGCCGAGGTACTCCCGCAGCAGATCGAGCGGAGCGCCGTCCGCGCGACCCGGTGCCAGCTCCAGCGCCTCCGCGACCGCGCGGGCGAGCCCGCCGTCGGGGTCCGTGTCCACGAACCGGAGCGTGTCCAGCTCCACATAGCGCCCGCCGTCGGCGAAGTCGCCGGAGGTCTGCTCGAAAAGCGCGCTGGCCAGCCGGCTCTTGCCGACTCCCACCGGGCCGGTGAGCGTGAGGACCTGTCCGTTCGGGGCGGCGGCGCGGGCCTTGAGGTCGGCCAGTTCCGTGTCCCTGCCGACGCGGGAGGTGAGCGCGTAGCGCGCCCGCTGGTGCGTGGCGGGCGGGCTCGTGGAGGTGGGCGTGGACGTGGGTGCGAACTCCGACGCGGACGCGGACGTGGGTGTCAACGCGGACGTGGACGCGGGCCGCGCGGCGTCCCGCACCGGATCGCCGCCCGTCTGCCGCACCATTTCGATGATCCGTATCGTTCCTTTTGTTCCTTCGTTGCTCTGCGCGCGCATTCCGGCCCCCGTGGCTCACATAGGTCGCACGACTGTCTCGTTTGTTTCTCTCTCCCCGGGAACCTCACAGGCCCCGTCCAACGATCGGTCAAGGCTCGGTCAGTGAACGCTCACCGACACCTCTCCAAACACACGAAAGCCGCCCAACCCACCGGGAGTCGAGTCCGGCGAGCGGGCGGCCACATGCCGCGTGTCCCGTGCGCTACGCGGTCCGCACCGGCCCCTCCGCGACAGCGGGACTCCGCCGCCGCGACAGGATCCGTTCCGCCGCCAACTCCCCCGCCTGTACGGCGGCTTCGCTCGTCGGACGCTGGAAGACCCAGTCCCCGGCGAACTCGACCGCCCGCGCGGGCCGGTCCAGGAAGGCGCCCTGCAGCCGCAGCGCGTCCGGGGTCGCCTCGGGCGCCGCGTACGGGAAGCGGTGCACGTACGACCGGCGCAGCGCCGTGCGCAGCTCGGGCACGTATCTCGTGGCGCGTCCGAGCAGCGCCTCGACGACCTCCTCGTCGGGCCGGTCCATCAGCTCGTCGGTGGCGCGGGCCGCCGTCAGCATGCTGACCAGTCCCTGACCGCGCGGCGCCCGGTTGGCGGCCTTGAAGTGCTCGAAGGTCAGCCCGGCCAGATAGCCGTCCTCCTTCTCCGGGATGAGCAGCGCGTAGACCTTCTTCGTACCGCGTGACTGACGGACCGTCAGAGGGCGGTCGACCAGACAGGTCACGCGGATCATCCGGGAGTACGACGTGGCGTCCAGGAAGGGGAGTTCGTCGGCGGGCGCCGACGGATACAGCTTCCTGGCGACCGGCGCCGGCACCGCGAGTACGGCCTCGCGGGCCGTCACCACGCTGCCGTCGGCGAAGACCAGCCGCACGCCCCCCTCGGGGCTCCCCGTAATCTCCTGAACCTCCTGGACGGCTCTCCCGGTGTGCACGGTCAGCCGTTCCGCGACCTTCCGGGCGAGGGAGTCCATCCCGTCCCGGTAGGTGCGCCAGCCGTGCAGCCCCCGGGTGGCGACCATCGTCGCGACCAGCGGCGCGACGCACGAGCGCCGGGTGTCCCAGGCCCAGCCGGTGGCCGCCGCCGGCTGGAGCAGATAGTCGTGCAGGTCGGGGTGTCTGCCGTCGACGAACTCGGCGACCGTACGCAGACCGAGCGGGCTCTCCCCCGGCCGCCGCGTGCTGACCTTGCCCAGGGCCGGCAGCAGTGCGCCCAGCATGCCGGTCATGGCCAGCCGGCCACCGGGCGACAGCCCGGCACCGGTGAGGGTGCCCACCCAGTGCCCGCTGCCCGCGTGCGCCTTGCCGCCGCGCCAGACACCCGCCAGGCTGCCGACCTTGAGCACCCCGCCGTCCCGGTCGAGGCCGACGTCCTTGATCAGCCGCCAGGTGGCCGGGTAGCCGTGCGAGGCCAGGGTCTCGGTGCCCGTCTCGATCAGCCAGCCGTCCTCCTTACGCGCCCGCATCCGGCCGCCGATGTCGCTGTCGGCCTCGAAGACCTCCGGCGCTCGGCCGGCCTCCTTCAGCCGGTACGCGGCGGTGAGACCGGCGATACCGCCCCCGACGACGGCCACATCGACCTGCGTGCCCGGCTGTCTGCCCGGCTGTGCGCTCGTCTCTGCCATGGCTGGTGCGCTCCCTTCTCCACGTATCCCCGACCTCCACGTATCTCCGAGGGCCGACAGGACTGCTGACAGGACTGCCGACAGGACTGCCGACAGGACTCAGGACTTACGTCCAGCGCCCCGTCCCGTACGTCTCCTCGCCCAGCAGCCGTTCGCGCAGCTCGACCCGGCGCACCTTGCCCGTGCTCGTACGCGGGATCTCCTCCAGCGGCAGCACCCGCGGAGCGCCCAGCGCCGGCAGGTCCGCGGTCGCGCGCCGCCACTCCGCCTCGTCCAGCGAGCCGTCCCGGGTGCACACGACGGGCAGCGGCAGCTGCCCGGGGATGCCGATCACGGCGGCCTCCAGCAACTGCGGCAGCCGGTCGGCCAGTACGTCCTCCAGCTCGATGCAGCTCATTCCGGGGATCACGTCCACCTCGCGGTCCAGCAGCCGGAAGGCGCCGGCGGCGGTGCGCAGGCCGTAGTCGCCGGTGTTCCACCACTTGCCGCGCGCCTTGTCGTTCCAGCGCCGCTGCTCGCCGAGGTAGCCGATGCAGCGCCCGTCGGTACGGGTCAGCAGCACACCGGGCTTACCGTTGGGCACCGGCTTCATCGTCGCCGGGTCCACCACCTTCATCCCGGTGAAGCCGGGGATCGGGCGGCCGACGTCGCGCGTGGTGGGGTGCCGGTCACCCTTGGCCGCGAGCGCCCTGCGGGTGAGCAGCCGGAAGGTCATGGGGCCGGTCTCGGACTGGCCCCAGCCCTGGAGCCAGGCCGGGAAGCGCCGCTTGCTGGCGTGCAGGAAGCGGCGGACCGTGGGCGGGTGGATGGCGTCGAAGGTGCTCACGTAGAGCCGTACGTCCGCGTACAACTCCGGTCGTTTCGCGGCCAGTTCCTGCCAGCCGATGTACGTGGCGGGCAGCGCCTCCAGATAGGTCGGCCGCCGTCGCGCGAACATCCGCTCCGCCGTGGCCGGTTGGGCGTCGGCGAGCAGCAGCGCGTCCTTCGGCTCCAGCTTCAGCGTGCCGGTGCTCCAGGTGATCATCCGCATGTGGTTGAAGGGGGTGGCGGTGGCCACCGTGTCGGAACGCTTCATCGCCACGATCGGGAAGCGCAGCGACTCGGTACGGCCGAGGTGGCCGAGGACGGTGTCGACGGAGTGCACCACCAGCTTCGGGACCCCGGTGGTGCCGGAGGTGTGGGTGGCGACCATGGGCTCGTACGCGGCCGTACGGAACACCTTCGGCGTACGCGCCCCGCGCAGGTCGTCCAGCGCGACCGTGCCGGGGAGCGCGGCGCCGACGGTCAGCGTGCGCGGGACGAAGGACTTCAGGTCCACGCCCTGCTCGTCGGCGGAGCGGAGGATGCCGGCGGTGGTGACGAGCAACTGCGCCTCGGCGCGCTTCAGTACGGTGCCGAGGGTCTGGGCCGGGAGACTGCCCGCGATCAGTACGGGGAGGCCGCCGAAGCGGGCGGTGGCGCAGGCGAGGATCAGATAGTCCCAGTGGTTGTCCTTGGCGATGGCGACCCGGTCGCCGGGGCGCGCCCCCGCCTCGTACAGCAGTCCGGCGGTCTCCTGGACCAGCTCGGCGAGGCCGGCGACGGTGAAGTCGGTGCCGGCGTCAGGGGCGATGTCGAAGGGGCGGCTGAGCTGGAAGCGGGTGGTGCGGCCGGCCTGCGCGTGTTCGTCGAAGAGCAGGCCGAGTCCGGTCGGTTTGTTCTTGGTGCCCATGTCGGTGTGTCCTGTCCGGAGTTCGGGCCGCCGGCTCCGCTTGCGTACGGGACGGCGGCCGTCGCCCCTCAGCTCGCGAAGTGGATGAGGTTGGCCAGGACGATGCCGGCGACGCCCGTCCGGAACGCCACCACTCCTCGCCTGCGTGCCAGCAGTGCGTCGCCGTTACGGCTGAAGGAGGTGAACTGGCGCAGCCGAAGCGCCATTTCGGGCAGCAGGGCGGCGAAGAACCACCACGGCGCCCAGCCGACGGCCGACGCCCCGGCGGTCAGCAGCAGGTCGGCGGCGGAGAGCGCGCCGATGAAGATCAGATTGCCGCGGGCCGAGGCGTGCACCGCGACGGTGCTGCGGCCGACGGCCGCGTCGCCGCTGATGTCCTTGGTGTTGGAGTAGCAGGAGACGAGGATCTGCCAGAGCCCGAAGAGCACGGCCTGCACGAGCACGGTGGCGGGCAGGTGCCCGGTGACGAAGCCGTACGGCGCGACGACGATGACCAACGGGCAGCCCATGATGAGGACTTCACCGAGTCCCCGGTAACTGAGCTTGAGCCCCCAGGAATACTGGAAACCGGCGAACAGGACCAGCCCGGTCACGACCAGCGCCCACCCCGGCCGCTCGGGCGCGGCGACGGCGGACGCCGTCCAGAAGACCACGCCCCAGAGCAGACTCAGATACCCGAACCGGGTGGCCTGCGGCACGCTCAGCGCCCCGGTGAGCAGGGGCTTGCGCTCCAGGGGCCGCAACGGAGTCCCGCCGGTGCCGAGGTAGTTGGCGCGGTCGCTGCCGTCCTTGATGCCGTTGACGTCGTCGAGGGCCATGACGGCGGAGATGACGCCGATCTCGCCCAGGAGGAAGAGACCGAGGGTGGTGAGAGTGTCGGGCGCGAACCGCACACCACTGGCGAGCGCGGTCCACAGCACGAGCATGCTGAGGTAGTAGTCGAGGACGAACTCGAACTTGGCCAGCCGCGCGTACGCGACGAAGCGGCCTCGGGCCCCGGAGGCGGGTGCGGCTGTGCGGGGCGAGGCACTGGCGGCCGGGCCTGAGGCGGTGCCGCTGCCACTGCCGCTGCCGTCGGAACCGACCCCGGCCGCCACGTCCGTGGCGCCGTCGGTGCCCGCACCGGTCATGCGCGCTGCGGCGGCGGGGGCGGCGCCAGGGGCGCCCCCGCCGGGAGAGACGCTGCCGGCCGGGCCGGAGGCGGGCGCACCGTCGGTACGGGACGCGTCCGTCGGCGCGTCGGAGTGCGCACCGCGCGCAATGTCGTGACGGACGGCATCGCCGCCCGCGCCGGACGTACGCGTCACGGACGCGGCACCGGCACGCGTGCCACCCGCGGCGCCACGCCGACGGCCGTCGGCTTCCGCTCCGGAGGTGCCCGACGTGCCCGCACTCACCTCGACCGTAGGAGCGGTGGCCACACCGGTACGCACGCCACGCGCAGCGTCGTCACGGACGGCATCGCCGCCCGCGCCGGACGTACGCGTCACGGACGCGGCACCGGCACGCGTGCCACCCGCCGCGCCACGCCGACGGCCGTCGGCATCCGCGTCGGACGTGCCCGCCGGGACGGCATCGGCCGACGCGGCACCCACCCCGCCGGACGGCGAGGCGGTGCCGACGCCGGAACGCGCGGCCTCGTCGCGTACGGCATCGGCGGACGCCGGACCGGCGCCCACCCCCGCCGTCGGAGCGGCGGCCACGCCGGAACGCGCGCCGCGCGCAGCGGCGCCTCCGGCGCCCGCCGGGGCGGCACCGGCCGTCGCCGCACCCACCCCGCCGGACGGCGAACCCGTGCCGGACGGCGAATCCGTATCCATGGCTTCCCCTCTCCCTTCCGCCCTCGTCCTCGGTCAGCCGGCCGTCGTCAGCTTCTCCGCGGCCCGGATGCCCGAGAGCATCGCCGCCTCCGAGATCGGTGCCGTGAAGTAGTCGCCCGCGAAGACCACCGGCGTGTGCTGGAGGCCGATGACCCGGGCCGACATCCGGTAGCGGCCCGGGGCCGGGAGCGGCATCGCGTGGGGGCGGACCGCGATCTCGAACGGTTCCGCGTCCGCCGGGAAGTCCGGCCACAACTTGGTGACCAGCCGGGTCGTCTCCGCGTACTGCTCCTCCGGCGACAGCGCGAGCAGCCGGCGCGTCTCGGCGCGGCCCGGATAGACGAAGGCCAGGTGCTTGTCGACGGAACGCCCCTGCGCGTCCTTGACCTTGCGCGGGAAGGTGATGATCGTCTTCACCGGCGGGTCGTCCGCGCCCGCCGCCACGATGTGCGCCTCGGACGGCATGCTGCTGAAGTCGACCAGGTACGAGACCGACAGCGCGGGCTCGTACACCTGGGTCTCCAGGAACTCGCGGGTGTCACGGCCCACGATGTCGTTCGGCAGCGCGGCCGTCAGCTTCGCGGCGACCGGCGCGGTGGTGGCGACCACGACGTCGTCGAAGACCTCCGAGTGGCTCTCACCGTCCGCCGACCGCGCGGTGATGTGCACCCGGCCGTCCGTCACCTGGAGGTCGGTGACCTCGTGTTCGAGCCGGATGTCGGCGCCCTCGGCGTTGCGCTCGGCGATGACCTCCATGCCGTTGCGGAACACAAAGAACTTCGCGCCGGCGACCTGCGCCTGCATCGCCCGTACGTGCGCGGCGGACACGTCCTCGCAGCGCCACAGCCAGAACGACTCGATCTCTGGCCGCAGCAGATTGTCGAAGCCGCGCTGCGACAGGCTCTTGCGCGCGTACTCCGCCGCCGTCGTGCCGTCGTCGAACGGCGCGAGCTTGACCGGGTCGAAGATGTCGAGCTGCTTGCGCTTGAGCGTCTCCTTCAGCGTCCCGGTGAGGAACCCGATCCGGTCCCGGAGGCCGACGTGCTTGTACGTGAGCAGGCTGCGCAGCGAGTCGGAGAGCAGTTCGGCGGGCTCGCCCTTGTCCACGACGATGACGTTGTTGGACATCTCCACGAGCTGGTCCTCAAGCCCGTACTCGCGAATCCGCTCGAACATCAGCTTGTAGAAGCTGGTGAACCAGAGGTTGATGCCGACGGAGGGCTCGATCTCCGGACGGTGCCACGAACGGGCCCGGCCGCCGAGTCCGGCGGCCGCCTCGAAGATGACCACCTCGCGGCCCGCCTTGATCAACTCCTTGGCGGCGGCGCAGCCGGCCATCCCTCCGCCGATGACAGCGGTCCTCTCACGCTGGCTCATTCGCTTTCCCCTCCAGGGAATGTCTCGGATTGCCCTCGACTGTTGTCGCCCGTAGTCGCCTGTTGTCGCCGCAATTTAGGAGGGGGAAGCGGCCGTTAGATATAGCAGTCACCCAGGAAAGGACCCGCATACACCTGTCATTGTGCGCATTCACGCGCCGGGGGACCGTAGTCGGGGAGCATGCTGCCCAACTGCCTTACGGTGACCCCCCGACCGTGCACCCGGACGGCGCTTCGACCGGGCTCGACCGGACTCGACCGCCGCCCGACCGGGCTCAACCGGGCTCGGACCGCGCCCGGACCGCGCCCGGACCTCGCGCGGACAGCACCGGGACCGCGCCCGACCGGAAGCTCAACTTCCGCTGTTTCGGGCCGGGTTGTCATTGCCAGTGGGTTCGCGCGCTCCCTACCTTGATCGTGTGAACGGGACCGACACGCCGCCCCCAGAATCGGCGTTCCCCCTCGAAAGGTTGCCGAATGTTCGCCTCACTGGCCAGATTCACCACACACCGCAGCAGGCTGGTCCTCTATCTCTCCGGTGTGCTCCTGGTGCTCGCGGGAGCGCTGGGCGGTGGCGTGATATCGACTCTCTCCGCCGGTGGATTCACCGACAGTTCCACCGAATCCGCGCGGACGGCCGAGGTCCTTGACGAACGATTCGGATCCGGCGCCCCCAACCTCACTCTGCTGGTCTCCGACAAGCGGGGAGTCGACGACCCGGCGGTCGGCGCCGCCGGCGAACGGCTCACCGAGCGCATCGGCGCCGAGGACGGGGTCGAACAGGCCCTGTCGTACTGGACGTTGGGCAAGGCCCCGGCCCTGCGCGGCGAGGGCGGCGACAGCGCCATGGTCCTGGTGCGGATCACCGGCGACGAGGACCAGGTGCAGAAGACGCTGGAGAGGATCCAGCCGGAGTACGACGGCACGGTCGAGGGCCTGAAGACCCGCGTGGGCGGCGTCGCGGTCGCCAACAAGGAGATCACGGACACCACCCAGGACGACCTCCTCCTGATCGAGATGGTCACCTTCCCGGTGCTGCTCGTCGTGATGCTGTTCGTCTTCCGCGGTGTGGTGGCCGCGCTGGTGCCGCTGCTGGTCGCCGGACTGACCATCGTGTCCGTCCTGCTGACGCTCCGTATCCTCACCCTCTTCACCGATGTCTCAGTGCTGGCGACCAACGTCGCGACCGGACTCGGACTCGGCCTGGCGATCGACTACGGCCTCATCCTCCTCAAGCGGTACCGGGAGGAGCTGCACGGCGGCGCCGGTACGGACGAGGCCATCGCGACCGCGCTGCGCACCGCCGGCCGCACCGTCCTGTTCTCCGCGGTGACCGTCGCGCTGGCGCTCGCGGGCCTGCTGGTCTTCCCGTTCTACTTCCTGCGCTCCTTCGCGTACGCGGGCATCCCGACCGCCCTGCTCGCGGCGCTCGTCTCCGTCACCTTCCTGCCCGCGCTGCTGAAGGCGCTGGGCCCGCGTATCGACAAGGGCCGTATCCGCGTCCTGGGCCGCGGCAAGGAGGAGCAGCCGCCGAAGCCGGAGGCGCGGCGTTTCTGGTACCGCCTCGCGACGAACGTGATGCGCTTCCCGGTGCCGGTCGCGGTCGCCGTGATCGGCCTGCTGCTCTTCCTCGGCTCGCCCTTCCTGTCCCTGCACATGAGCCTCGCCGACGACCGCGTCCTGCCCGCCGACACCCAGTCGCGGCAGATCAGCGACATCATCCGGGAGGACTTCAGCGCCCAGGAGTCACAGGCGCTGAACGTGGTGCTGAGCGACACCCCGCCGACCGGCGAGCGTTCGGTCGACGCGTACGTGGCGAAGCTCTCCACTCTCGGCAACGTGGCGCGGGTCGACAGCGAGGCCGGTTCCTTCGCGGCCGGTGAGCGGGTGGCCCCGCCCGGACCGGGCTCCGACCGCTTCAGCGCGGACAACAGCACGTACCTCTCGGTGATCCCCAAGAGCGAGTCGCTGAGCGAGGAGGGCGAGAAGCTGGTCAAGGACATCCGGGCGGCCGAGGCACCGTACGACGCGCGGGTCGGCGGTCCGGCGGCGGAGCTGGTGGACTCCCTCGACTCCATGTACGACCGGCTGCCGACGGCGCTCGCGATCATCGGTGTCACGACGTTCGTCCTGCTGTTCCTGTTCACCGGTTCGCTGGTGCTGCCGCTGAAGGCGCTGGTCCTCAACTGCCTCAGTCTCAGCGCCACGTTCGGTGTGCTGGTGTGGGGCTTCCAGGACGGCCATCTGGAGGGCGTCGTCGGCGACTTCGTGGTCACCGACACGATCACCTGGACCGTGCCCGTGCTGCTGTTCTGCATCGCATTCGGCATGTCGATGGACTACGAGGTGTTCCTGCTCTCCCGGATCAAGGAGGAGTGGGACCGGTCGGGGGACAACCAACTGGCGGTGGCACGCGGGCTGGAGCGCACCGGCGCGATGGTGACCGCCGCGGCGGGACTGATCGCCATCGTGTGGCTGGGCTTCGTCCTGTCCGGGATCTCGTACCTCAAGGCCATCGGCCTGGGCCTGGCCGTCGCGGTCCTGATGGACGCGACGCTGGTACGGGGCGCGCTGGTGCCCGCGTTCATGCGGCTGGCGGGGCGTGCGAACTGGTGGGCGCCGGCACCGCTGGCGCGCTTCCACAAGAGGTTCGGGCTGCGCGAGACGCCGGACGCGCCGGGCCCGTTCGCGGAGGCGTCCGCGACGACGGGGTCCAAGGGGAACGCTGGGCCCGAGGGGAACGCGGACGGGCAGTCGACACGCGAGAGCGTGCACTGAGGACGGAACACACCGCCCCCGCTGACGGCTGTGGCCCGCCCCCGCGCGCATCACGCG
>NZ_JBHUZM010000164.1:0-15284 GCF_042667665.1 Streptomyces sp. NPDC057307
GCGTTGACCCGGAAGGGCCCGGTGACGATCGTCACCGGGCCCTTCCGCCGTCTCTTTGCTACGTTTGGGGGACACCCCGACGAGACGCGCCGTACCGGGTCAAGCGAAAGACGACGCACCCCTTGTCCGCGTTTTCGCTCGGAGGTGCTCCCATGGCCTGGGTCCTGCTCATCGTCGCCGGTCTGCTCGAAGTCGGCTGGTCGATCGGAATGAAGTACACCGAGGGGTTCACCCGGCTGTGGCCGAGCCTCTTCACCGGTGCCGGAATCGTCGTCAGCATGCTGCTGCTCTCGCAGGCCGCGAAAACGCTGCCGATCGGTACGGCGTACGGCGTGTGGGTCGGGATCGGCGCGGCCGGCGCGGCTGTCGTCGGCATGGTGGCCCTCGGCGAGCCGACGACCGCCGCCCGGATCTTCTTCGTCTGTCTGCTGCTGGTGGCCGTGGTGGGCCTGAAGGCGACCTCGGGCCACTGACTACTGACCACTGACCACTGACGAGACTGTTACCGCGGACGGGGGCTGCGCGGCGCGCCGTTGCCCGTGCCTCCGTCCGCCGCTGCGCCGCCCCCGGTGTCGCCTCCGCCGCCGCCTCCGATGAGTCCGTCGGTGAGACCGTTCGTCTGCCCCTGGCTCTGGCCCTGCGTCCCGCCGTCGCCCTGACCCCCGTCCGTACCGCCGCCGCCTGTGCCGCCGTTGGTCTGGCCCGGTGTCTGGCCCTGGGTCTGCCCCTGGCTCCCGCCGGTGTCGGCGCCTTCGCTCCGCCCCTGTGCCGCGCCCGCGTCCTGTCCCGCGGTCCGGCCGGGGGCGTCGGGCTGTTCCGAGGCGCCGGGGCTCTCCGACTGCCCCGGTGACGAGGACTGTTCGGGCCTGCCGGACTCGTCGCCCGGCGGGGAGATCTCGTCCACGCCGTCCTCCAGGACCAGTTCGAAGTCCGTGGCGTCGGTGTCCTCCAGCGCCGCCGCCGTGAACTGGCCCCAGATCTGCGCGGGCGGCCCGCCGCCGTTGACGCGGGGCAGACCGAGCGCGCCGTACAGCGGCCTCTGTTGGGCCGTCTTCGGGTCCGCGCCCATGATCGCGACGACGGTCGCGAGGTCGGGCGTGTAGCCCGCGAACCAGGCGGCCTTGTCGTCCTCGGCCGTGCCTGTCTTGCCCGCCGCCGGGCGGTTCGCGGACTGGGCGGCTGTGCCCGTGCCGTCCTCCACGACGCTCTGGAGGATCGCCGTCGTGGTGTCGGCGGCCTGGCGGCTGACGGCCTGTTCCGGTCGCCCGCGCGGCAGTTGGACGGTCGCGCCGTCCTTGGTGATCTCCGTGACCAGCGTGTACGTGCCGTGCCTGCCGTGGTTGGCGAGCGTCGCGTACGCCTCCGTCATGTCGAGCACGCTCGCCGTGGCCGGGCCCAGCGCGATGGACGGCGACGCGGTGAGGTCGGGGGTGTCGCTGGGGACGCCGAGGCGGATCGCGGTGTTCCGGACCCGGGTGGGGCCGACGTCCTGGGCCATCTGCGCGTAGACGGCGTTGATGGACTTGTCGGTGGCCTCGCTGACGCTGACGGGGCCGTACGAGACGTCGTCCTCGTTGGCGGGGTCGTAGCCGGTGGACCCGTTCGGGCCTTCCACCATGCGCTTGTTGGTGCCGTCGTAGACGGTGTTGGGGGTGATCTGTTCGCCGTCCTGGGTCACCGAGTCGTTCTCGACGGCGGCGGTGAACACGAACGGCTTGAAGGTGGAGCCGACCTGGTAGTCGCGGCGGGTCGCGTTGTTGACGTACTGCCGGGTGTAGTCGACGCCGCCGTACATGGCGACGACCTCTCCCGTGCCGGGGTCGATGGAGGCACCGCCGACGCGCACGTTGCGGTCGGCCGCGCGCTTGTCGTCGACCTTCGACATCACCTGTTCGTCGACCGCGTCGACGAGGGCGTTCTGCTTCGGCCGCTGGAGCGTGGTGGTGATCCGGTAGCCGCCGCTGGCGAGGGTGTTGTCGTCGAGGACCTTGTTCTTGGTGAGGTAGTCCTCGACCGCCTGGACGATGTAGCCGCGCTGTCCCGACAGGCCGGTGGACGGCTTGGCCTTGCCGGGCACCGGGAAGACCATGGCGGCCCGGTCGGCGGGGGAGAGCCAGTCCTCCTTGACCATGCCGTCGAGGACGTAGTCCCAACGGCCCTCCGCCTGCGGTCTGTTCTCCGGGTGGACGGCGACGTCGTACGCGCTGGGGGCGTTGAGCAGCGCGGCCAGGAAGGCGCCCTCCGCGGTGTCGATGTTCTGGATGTCCTTGCCGTAGTACGCCTGTGCGGCGGCCTGGATGCCGTACGCGTTGCGCCCGAAGTAGCTGGTGTTGAGGTAGCCCTCCAGGATCTGCGCCTTGCTCTCCTCGCGGTTGAGCTTGATCGCGATGAAGAACTCCTTCGCCTTGCGGACGACGGTCTGTTCCTGGGCGAGGTAGTAGTTCTTGACGTACTGCTGGGTGATCGTGGAGCCGCCCTGGGTGCCCTTGCCGGTGAGGGTGTTCCAGGCGGCGCGGATCATGCCCTGCGGGTCGATGGCGGGTTCGTTGTAGAAGTCCCGGTCCTCGGCGGCCAGTACGGCGCGGCGGACGTGCGTCGGGATCTGGGAGAGCGGCACGTTCTCGCGGTTGACCTCGCCGTCGCGCGCGAGCTGGCTGCCGTCCTCGTACAGATACACATTCGACTGGGCGACGGCCGCGACATTGGCGGGCGGGATTTTGACGAGCGTGTAGCCGGTGATGAAGCCGCCGATCAGGAGGAGCGCGACGATCAGGAACGCGCCGAGCAGCATCCGCCAGGTGGGGAGGATGCGACGCCAGCCGGTGCGCTTGCGGCGGCCCTTGCGGCCGGTGCCTCCCTCGCGGGGCCCTCCCTCGCGCGCGCCCTTGGGCCCGTCCTTGCCGGAGCCGTGGTCCGTCGGGTCGCGCGGGGCCCAGCCCTGCTGATGCGCGTCGCTCATGTGTGCGGAGGCTCCTCGGCCAGGTCATATCGGGAGTTACGGGCTCTAGGTGCTCTGACTACTTTGCGTGCTTTGAGTGCTTCACATGGTTTACGGGCTGTACGAGCTGTACGGGTGATTCGTGTGCGGCACCATGAAACACGGTCGAACCGGCGCGAGGCCGCCGACCGGATATCCGCTCGCGATGGCTGACCCCCTTGGGCTAGGGTCGTGCGCTTTGGTGCCGTACAGCGGAAACGGCGCGGGGAGACCACACGTAACGGGACCGAGGGGGAGTGCTGACGTGCGTCTGTACGCGGCCGTCGCGGCGGGTGGGTTCCGTCGCTACGCGACGTACCGGACGGCCACGGCCGCCGGGGTGTTCACCAACACCGTCTTCGGCTTCATCGGGGCGTACACCTACATCGCGCTCTGGGAGCAGCGCCCCCAGCTCGGCGGCTACGACCTGTCGCAGGCCGTCACCTACGTATGGCTCGGCCAGGCGCTGCTGATGGCCTGCGCCATGATGGGCGGCGGCTTCGAGGACGAGCTGATGGAGCGCATCCGCACCGGCGACGTCGCGATCGACCTCTACCGGCCGGCGGATCTCCAACTGTGGTGGCTGGCGAGCGACTTGGGGCGCGCCGCGTTCCATCTGCTGGGGCGCGGGATCGTCCCCATGGCGCTCGGCGCGCTCGCCTTCGACCTGGCGATGCCCACCGATCCGCTGGTCTGGCTCGCGTTCCTCTTCTCGGTGTTCCTGGGGATCGTGGTCAGCTTCGCCGTGCGCTATCTGGTCGCCCTGTCGGCCTTCTGGCTGCTGGACGGCGCGGGCGTGGGGCAGATCGCCTTCCTGGCAGGGCTGTTCTTCTCCGGGATGCTGCTGCCGCTGACGCTCTTCCCCGGCGTCCTGGGCGAGGTCGCGAGGGCGCTGCCGTGGTCGTCGCTGCTCCAGGTCCCGGCGGACGTCTTCCTCGGCCGGCACACCGGGTGGGGACTGCTGGGGGCGTTCGCCTTCCAGGCCGGCTGGGCGGTGGCGCTGCTGGCGCTCGGGCGGCTGGTGCAGACCGTGGCGACGCGACGGGTGGTGGTGCAGGGTGGCTGACGACCTGGACAGGGCCGAGGTGAGTACGGCCGATCGCACCGAGGTGGCCGACGGGGAGTGGTCGCGCTCGCCTCTTTGGGAGGGGACGCGCGCGTACGGCCTGATCGTGGCCATGTGGATGCGGTCCACGATGACCTACCGCGCGTCGTTCGCCATGACGGCCTTCGGCAACTTCGCGGTGACCGCGTTCGACTTCCTCGCGATCCTGATGATGTTCTCGCACGTCGACCGGCTGGGCGGCTACTCGCTGCCCGAGGTCGCCTTCCTGTACGGCGCGGCGGGCGCGTCCTTCGGCCTCGCCGACCTGGTCATGGGCTCCACGGACCGGTTGGGCCGCCGGATCAGGGACGGCACCCTGGACACCCTGCTGGTGCGGCCGGTGCCGGTGCTCGCCCAGGTCGCCGCCGACCGCTTCGCGCTGCGGCGGCTGGGCCGGATCACCCAGGGTCTGCTGGTGCTCGGCTACGCCCTGGTGACGGTGGACATCGCGTGGACACCGCTGAAGGTGGTGATGATCCCGATGATGGTGCTCAGCGGCGCGGTGATCTTCTCGGCGGTGTTCGTGGCGGGCGCGGCGTTCCAGTTCTGGGCGCAGGACGCCGCCGAGGTGCAGAACTCCTTCACGTACGGCGGGACGACCCTGCTCCAGTACCCGCCCACGGTCTTCGCGAAGGACCTGGTGCGCGGGGTGACGTTCGTGGTGCCGCTGGCCTTCGTCAACTGGATGCCCGCGCTGTACGTGATGGACCGGGACGATCCGCTGGGGCTGCCGGACTGGGTGGCGTTCCTGCCGCCGGTGGTGGCGGTGGGGTGCTGTGTGCTGGCGGGGCTGGCGTGGCGGGCGGGGCTGCGGGGGTACCGGAGCACGGGTAGTTAGGGCTACGGCGGGGCCGGCCGGGCCGGGCCGGGGTACTGACGGCTGGAACCGACGGCTGGCGACCGAACGACTGGAAAGAACGACCGGAGAGGAACGCGCAATGGATTCGGACGGCTCCGGCTTCATCGAACTGGACGGCATCGAGAAGGTCTTCGACGTACGGCGCAGGGCGGGCCTGCTGCGCCGCGAGAAGCACCAGGTCCGCGCGGTCGACGGCATCAGCTTCCGCGTCGCACGCGGCGAGATGGTCGGCTACATCGGCCCCAACGGCGCCGGCAAGTCCACCACCATCAAGATGCTCACCGGCATCCTGACCCCGAGCACGGGCCGCCTGCGGGTCGCCGGAATCGACCCGCAGCGCGAGCGTACGAGGCTGGCGCGCCGTATCGGCGTGGTCTTCGGGCAGCACATCCACTTAAGCAGTGGTGAACACTGCCAGTCTATCCAGCCTTGACCCTCTCCGGGCATCGTCGTCAGACGACGCGAAACGTGCAGGTCAGAGGCTGTATGACCTGTGACTGTCGCCCAGAGGTGCGCCGGTACTGCCGTGCCGCAGACGACCGCACAGAGGCGCAAGTGATCCAGCAACGTGATCTTGATCCCAAAAAGCGCCCGACCTCGGTATCAGGTCGAGCGCTCTTGATGGGCGAACCACTGGCCGCATGATTACGGCCGGTTGAAGTCGCCGTCCACCATGCCACTCTCGAAGGCAGCCCACTCGCCAGGGGTGAAGACGAGTGCAGGGCCGTTCCCCTTGTCCTTGCTGTCTCGCATGGCGACACGACCATCGCCCAGGAACGCGACCTCCACACACTGTCCGTTGTTCTGGGAGCGGCTGGACTTACGCCACACCGCGCCCGTGAGGTCTGAACTCATCATCGCGCAAACTCCTTTGCCGCTTGGTGAAGCATGTTCTGAGTGTCTTTGGCATCCAGGGCTGCATCCCAGATCGACTTGAACGCCTGGTTGTACCGCTCGATCTCTTGCGGCTTGTCGAGGTAGAGGTCTCCGGTGAAGCCCTCCATGTAGACGGTGGTCGGCTCCATCGGCTGGCCGTCCCCATTGACAGGGAACCCGAGGATGGTGAACGGCCCGGACATGAGTCCGTGGTGCAAGCCCGCCGCGAACGGCACGACCCGCAGTGACACGTTCGGCAGTTCCATCGTCTCGGCCAAGCGGTGCAACTGGCGAGCCATTACTTCACCGCCGCCGACCGGTTGACGGAGTACCGCTTCACCAAGCGCTAGTTCCAGGGTAGGCGGGGCGGTCACCCTGGTCAGCAGCTCTTGACGTGCCAGTCGGACATGCACTCGCCGTTCGATCTCGTCGCGATCAACGTCGGGGTTGTCTGCCTGAATCAATGCACGGGCGTAGTCGTCCGTCTGCACGAGCCCCGGCACCAGATCCTTGATGTACTGCCGCAGACTGGCCGCTGCACCCTCCAACCCGATGAACAGGTCGAAGCCCTCCGGGATCACGTCGCCGTAGGAGTGCCACCAACCTCGGTTCTTCGTCTCCTTGGCCAGACCCATCAGGCCCTTGGTCAACTCGGCATCCGCGCCGTACACGCGACACATGGTCTCAACGTCCAGGCTGCGCATGGACGTTTGGCCCGTCTCGATGCGCCAGATCTTCTGATCCGACCACTCCAGCGCCGTCGATGCCGCACGCACGGTCAGCCGCGCCCGATTGCGCAGCTCACGTAGGTGTCGCCCCAGTTGACGGCGAGGCACGGTCGAGCCGCTTGCCACTTCCACCACTTGGTGTACCTCCGATCTGGAACCAATCTTACATCCGAAATGGAATCCCGAATCTGTCCAATGTGGAATGGGATATGCGCGTTCGAAAACGTGACTCCCAGATTTCCAATCTGGAGTGTTGCATATTCGACTCGTCCAGTGCTTCACTCAGTAACCCCACAGGACCGCCGCGAACACGCCATGTGATCGCAGGCATGGCGAGGGAGAGCGAAGCGTGATGAATCCGCTGATTTTCGGCTACTTGCATATCGAATCGGGGCAATCACCCGACGAGACGTTTCGCCAGGAGCGCGCACTCAAGGGCTATGCCGAACGCGAGGGCTTCAGCTTGGCGACCATCTACCGCGATGTCGGAAGCGGCTCACGATCCGGGTTCGCCGCTTTGGTCGAGGAACTTGCGCGGACGGAAACGCGTCACGTGGTTGTCCCCGCCATGGGGCACCTCCAGGAGGTGCCGACTGAGGGCGAGTTTGAAGTTCACGCCATCAAAACAAACCCTGCTCGTCCACTGGCTTACGGCTACCTGCGCGTTTTGACTGACGCCGACGACCGGAGGGCTGTTGCGCTGGAACAGAACATGAAGCGCTTCGCTGCCGCGCAAGGGCTCCAACTCACCGCCATCTACCACGAGTTCGACAGTGGTTCGATCGACGCCTTTAACGAGCTGGTGGAGGTGCTTCGCTTGACCGGCGCGCGTGACGTGTTCGTCCCCTCCTTGGAGCACCTGGCCGAGAATGACCCGCTGCAACGGGCACTGCTCGATCGGTTGGAGTGCGGCTTCTCGACCACCGTGCACTCACTGGATGAACTCCCGCACCAACAGGACGACACCACCGTCACGTCAGCCAGTCGGGAGTAGCGCCATGACGCTGCTGCGCGCGTGGGATCGCTTGACACTAGCGGCTGTCCCCACAGCGGTGAGCTGTGCACGGGCTTTCGCCACGCACACGCTCCGTTGGTGGGATGCGACCCACGTTATGGATGACGCGCTGCTCGTCGTCTCCGAGCTGGTCACCAATGCTGTCACCGCCACCGGGCCGAAGACGACCACACCCACGTGGACGGACGTCAAGGCGGAACACATCCTCGGCGTGCAGCTCCGCGTCGTGGACATGCATCTGTACGTCGAGGTGTGGGACAGAAGCCGGGAAGTTCCTGGCACCAAGCACCCCACCGCGGACGCTGAAGATGGGCGCGGTCTTCTGCTCGTCGAAGCGCTGACCAAAAGGTGGGGCACCTCCCGACCGCCGGCCGGGGGCAAGGTCGTGTGGGCTGAGTTGGAACTTTCTACGCCACCCACGCTGACGGTTGATGTACCGCCCCTCCCGCACCGGGTGCCCGCGCATGTGCGCGTCCCGGAGGGTGCGGCAAAACAGACAGTCGACACCGCGCTGATGCAGCGCATCTTGGAAGGGCTGCACAAGCTGTGAGCGTCTCCACCATCCTCCTGATCCTGCTCATACTCTGGTTGCTTTCCCGACACGACAAGCGGAAAGCCGCAGCACGACGAGCCAAGCGCAAGGCTGAGATAGCGGCCATAGTCAAGAGTCGGCCGGAAGATGCTGACCTGTTTATTGAGGTGTTGGACGAGGTCAAAGCGAAGGATGCCAAAGGTAAGCCGTCGTAGACGAAGTGCCGCACACAAGCAACGCCCCGCGACCTGGACGGTTGCGGGGCGTTCTGCGTTGCGGGTTGGTGCGGTGGATCGTCTCGACCCAAGGGGCGAGGCCGGCGTGCGGTTGGTCGTTCGGTTTCAATCGGCACACCGCACTCCTTATACGAAGAACACCCCGCGTCCACAACGGACAGCGGGGTGTTCTTCGTTGTGGAGCGGGGGTGATGGTGAGCGATGTATTCTTGGGTGTCAGCGATTGAGGATATCTTCAGCCAAGGGAATAGGGTGCCTTATAAACGCCAATTGGTTGCCCTTTAAAGTTCATCGAGAAATTTCTCCCATCGGTTGGTCGGCTTATGCTGATCGTCCACGAAGCGAGCTTTCCATGCCTTCACGGCATCCTCATCGCTCACACGTTCCAGAAGGGCATTGAACTTAGCATCAAACTTGTCAATATCACGGGAATGCACTTCCCGAGCTACCCAGTGACGGTCCTCCAATTTGCGAAACCAAGAAGGCCACCAGAATTTTCTCCAACCGGGCTCAAGGTTTGGATCTTTGGCGGCCAACTTGTCTCCGCGCGCCATGACGAGCACCATAAATTCAAGGTCAGCCAGTCGCTTGGCCGTCGACGTGGAGTGGTCGATCTCGTCTTGCCGTTCGACCTCAGTGAGATTCGGCGAGCACTCGATGATGATGCGTGCAAGTTCCTCGCAACCATCCAATTCGCGGCGGTCCAGTGTCCGAAGGCTTAGCGACAACACCTTGACGGCAGCAGCTCTGCGCTCCTTCGTCTGTCGGGTAGTGGGGCCCTCCAGGCCGAACGCGTACTTCACCGCGATCCGCTGCTCGGTATCACTTATCTCGCCCACCAGCTTGACGAGCGCCTTGAAGGACTCCTTCACCGTTGCAGCCCCGAGATGTTTTGTGAGAGTCACCTGCTGGCGGAGGCGCGCTTCGGTGAGTCCGCTGCCAGCACGAAGTGCCTTGAGTTCGGTAAGAAGCGTCTCTTCAAGACTCACTTTGGCAGCCCCTTGTCAGCCCGCTGTCACGGCGCTCTGACATCCCCGTGGCGACGCACCGTCAGGCGGATGGCAGCTCGCAGTCATGCCACCTGGACGTTAGCAGCTTGATTGCTCGCCTCACCGGACAGTCGCCGTGCAGGTTGAAGGAGGAAGCCAGTCAGCTCTAGCCGGCTCCCGAAGAGGCACTAGATCAACCGCGACGCACCTGACCACGAGGAGAGGACGAACCGATGGGCAGCGAACTGATGCTTGGCGACGACGGACAAGAGGACGGCCGCGGTGGGTGGTTGAACCGGCAGTCCAAAGAGCAGCGGGCGCTCCAGGCCCGCGCCAAGCGTGACGGTGCGAACCTGCTGTACGAGGCGCAGAAGCAGGAACTCACCGCCGCGCTGCGTATGCGGCTGACCGAGAACGCCATGCACGACATCACCGACGTGGTTGGGCTGGCTCAACAGCTCTCGGCCGGTGACCCGTACTTGGCTCAGGAGCTTCACAAGATCGTGCAGGACTTCGCCCGCCAGTCCGGCCGTGACGTCCGGAACTTCGGCAACGGGCTCGGTCTCTGATGGATACGTACGAGCTGGTCGTGTTCGTCATCAGCTGCACGATCGTCGTGCTTGGTATCCCGTGGGTCATCTACGAGGCGATCAAAGAAAGCCGCGAGGAACGCCGCCGGGCGCCGCGCACCGCTGAACAAGTCTTTATCGACATGCGCATTCGCAAGCACGACACCATGCGGCGGCTGCGTGACGTCGCCCGAGATCACCGAAACAAGTAAGGAGAGCTGTTTTCCATGTACCAAGCGGTCAGCGATGGCAGCCAAGGGGGCGGGGGTGGTGTGTCCGCCGTCATCCTGATCGCTCTGGCGATCTGGGTGCTCTCTCGGCTCGATTCGTCAAGCGAACGAACCAAGAAGGCACAGCGCAAGCGCGAGATAGAAACCATCGTCCACAGTCGCGCTAGCGACGCCGACCTTTTCCAGAAGGTGCTTGACGACCTGAAAAAGGAAGCACGCGACCAGCGCCGTCGGTAACGCGTGGCTTCAGATCGCACCGGCCCCCGCTCGACTCGTCGCCCGTAGGTGAAGGCAGCCACTCGTTGGCCAACGCCACACCAACGTCATGCGGTCAGCCGGGCGGGGGCCGCGTGGTTGGACGTCACCACTCATCCCACCGCCGGCCCCGACCGTGGGTCGGCGTCTTCTCCCAGAGAGGTTCTGCCGTGAAGAAAGCTCGCAACTTTCTGTTGCTGCTTCTGCTTGCCGCGCTGACGATTCAGGCGCTGTCGATGGCGCTGCTGCCGCTCGTGCCGTACATCGTGAGCGCACTCGCCATCGTGTTGGTCATGGGCTTTGTCTACTACAAAATGACACGGTGGTAAAAACTACACACCTTATACTCATGTTTCTGTGCCAAAATAAGGTATGGCATGAGTTTCACCGTATTCACATTTACCCTGGTCGTTTTGGCGCTCACAAGTGGCGCCATTTTCTTGGGACTCATGTCTATGCGTGAAGCCGACACCGGCCGTGTTCCCTACCGGCTGACCTTCCCGTCCGATCTCGCCGCCGCGCAAGTAGTCGAGTGGATCAGGCGAATAAGCGGCACCATCCACACCGGCCCTCGGCGACTGGCTGGTGTGCCGTCCATCGTGTTCGAGGTGTGGGCGGATGAACGCGGCATCATCCATCGCCTGCTCGTCCCGAAGGAGCAAGAACGCTTCATCGTGCCGCAGTTGCGCACGTTGGTTCCGGGCATCACTGTGACGCCGGATACCGAAGAACCGGCGCACGACTGGACGACGGCCGTCGAGCTGGGTCACACCAACCCAAGTCGCACGCTCGACGTCGAGGGGACGGTTCCCGCAAGCCTCCTCACCGGCATGACCAGCCTCGGTCGTGGTGAATCTCTGCTCCTTCAGTGGGTCGTGTCACCGGCTGTCCGTCAGCGTCCACCCGCTCAGGGCCGCGAAGTACACAGCACGCATTACAGCGTCGTGGGGCAGCTTCTCGGCAGCACCAAGGGGGCGGGCAAGGACGAGATCAACGACCGCCGTGCCAAGCTGAGTGAACCCAACTTCATCGGCGTGCTTCGGCTGGCAGCTCGGGGACGGAACAAGCGCCATGCGATGAGCTTGCTTGCTCCTCTTCGTGACACGCTCCGCAGCGTTGGCGGCCAGTTCAACGGCTTCAAGAAACGGCTAGTGCCCGAGGGCAGCGTCATCAAGCGCGTGACGCAGGCCAGCAGTCCGGCGCTTTACCCGGCGCAGGTGTCCGCCTCAGAACTCGCCAGCCTCGTTGCGTGGCCGGTAGGTGGGGCGCACTTCGTCGGCCTGCCACGGGCGCGAACTCGACAGCTTCCAGCAACAGCAGCGATCCCACGATCAGGGGTCGTTCTCGCTCTCTCGACCTTCCCGGAACAGAAGGATCGGCCGCTCGCGCTTGGTGTCAGACAATCAACCCAGCACATGCAGATCGTAGGCCCGACCGACTCAGGCAAGACGACGCTGCTGAGTAATATTGGTGTTCAAGCGATGGAGGCCGGCCGCGGCCTGGTGCTCATCGAGTCCAAGGGCGATTTGTTCAAAGCGATCCGGGATCGGGTGCCAAGTCACCGCGTTCAAGATGTCGTCCTCTTGGACGTGACCGACACGGATTACCCGGTCGGCTTCAACGTCTTGCAGGGCAGCCCCTACGTGGTGGCCTCTGATATCCAGCGGCTCTTTGACCACCTGTACCCGCAGGATGCCCGAGGCGTGCGCGTACGGCAGGGGTTCTATCACCTCATCCTGACGCTGCTGATGAGCCGCAACGCCACAACGCCCATGACGTTCGCGGATATTGGTGCGCTGGCCGTGCCGAGGGCGGATCAGGCGGAGTTCTCCGACAACTTGATTCGCGGCGTTTCGCACGTCGAGGAGCTGGCGGGTTGGTGGCAGGACATCACCAACATGCCGCGCACGCAAAGAGATTCCTACTTTCAACCGATCGTTGACAGGACGTGGCAGCTCAACAACCGCCGATCCATTCGCAACATCATCGGGCAGAGCAACAGCACCGTTGATCTGCGCGAGGTGATCCGGAGCAATAAAATCCTGATCGTCAATCTGGGGCGTGGCACCGAAGGAAAAGACACGGCCGGACTGGTTGGCAGCCTGCTGCTGAACGCGATTTGGAGCGCTGTGCAGGGTGGTGCGGCGAATCCATCCAATCCAACGACGCTCATCCTCGACGAGTTCCAGGACTTCATTAACCTCCCGATCGCACCGGCCGACATGTTCGCCCAAGCGCGCAGTATGGGGCTCGCTATGACGGTGGCACACCAGCACCTAAGTCAGCTCTCGCGTGAGTTGCAGGACGCCACCCAGAACAACGCACGTTCGACGGTGGCGTTTCAAACGTCCGCCGACGAGGCCCGGCACTTTGCCCGCCAGTTCGGCCGCAGCGTCAGCGACGAGGATTTCATGAACCTTGGTAAGTACGAGGTTTTGATGCGCCTCGCTACCACCGAGGGTGTGAGTTCACCTGTCACCGGAAAGACACTGCCGCCGGTAGAACCGACCGGCTTTGCGAACGAGGTGCAGCGCCTGTCTCGTGAACGTTATGCCCGACCGGTGGCCGAAGTTGAAGCA
This sequence comes from Streptomyces sp. NPDC057307, assembly GCF_042667665.1. Classification (NCBI taxonomy): domain Bacteria; kingdom Bacillati; phylum Actinomycetota; class Actinomycetes; order Kitasatosporales; family Streptomycetaceae; genus Streptomyces; species Streptomyces sp. NPDC057307. Next base: position 12,951 of record NZ_JBHUZM010000164.1, read on the forward strand.
GAGATATCAGCGCGTCGCGGCACGCAGCCGAGGCCGGAGCGACCTAACCGACCACGATTCGGCGGGCCACGTAGCGCATAAGGCGCAGGGGGCGGGCTTCACAGTCCGCCCCGACCTAGGCGAACCCCCTGGGGTAACCGTAGGCCAGCCCCAGGCGTACACCCACCCCGGCACGTCGCCTCACCAGCGACGATGCCGCCCCCGACAGCATGACTATCTATGGAGCACACTCAATATGGAACTAACCTACCGAGACTATGAAATCCTTAAACTGGTTGGCACCTTTGGCCAACTAGCTTCAACGCATCTGAAAGAACTTGTCTTTGCGGATCGCTCGCACACCATCCCCGACACCGTTCTAAAGCGCCTGAAGCACCACGGGTACCTTTCCGTCGTCGGCAGGCGTGCCAGTGGGGATAAAGGCGGTGCAGGCGCGTACACGTACAAGCTCGGCCGGTACGGCCGTTCTCTGCTGACCGTCAACCGCACGGCCTCGCCCAATGTGAACGACCACGCCCTCATGGTCGCAGACACCTACTTGGAATTGAAGCGCGCGGAAAATGCTGGGATTCTAAAGGTGCGTGACTGGGAGGTTGAACGCTCGGTGCCACCGCTCGTCCGTGCTGACCTTTTCGTCGCCGTCGAATACCCACAGCAGGGGCGCATAGGTCAATACTTCCTAGAGATCGACCGCCAAAGCGAAGCACCAAAGCGCATCCGCGAAAAGGTGGCGGGTTACTGGCGGGCCGTCGAAAGCAGCACGGCCGACTACTTCCCGTTCGTGGTGTTCGTCGTGAAGAACGAAGCACGCAAACGCGAGCTTGAACGCCTGTTTAAGCAGCTTCCGGGCGACCAACAAGAGATGGTGCGGGTGTACCTGCTGAATGAGCTTATACCCGCGCTCATGCGTCTTTGATTGCGTTGACTTTTCTACACCGTTAACAGGGGTAAAAGGTATTGATTAACAGAGGTGAAAGGCGCATAATAAAGACATAAAGTAAGAGCCCTGCTTGCGACAGGACTCCCACAGGTTTCGGCTAGAATAAGTAGCCAAAACCATTGCTATTATTAGCACCTCCTGTCGCATTGGGCAAGGAGGTTATTTTTTACCCAGAACAAGACATCCCGAAGAACGAACCAATTAAAGCAACGTAAACAGCGCCGGAAGCTCGACCGCTCGGGTCGGTTTCCTACGGCGCAGGAGATCAGCAGAATGAGGATTCAGAACATAGCAAACAAGATTGAAGCGTTAGGCGGCACTTGCCAGATCGACGCCCACCCGCGAGAGGACAGCCGTCACATAGTCAGGCTGATTGGCAAGCTCGGCCGGTATGACATTGAAGCGATTGACTACGGCGCACCATCGCCACTAGCTACGGATGCGGACGTGTCGGCAATCGCTTTTAAGCAGGAACACGACGAGTCTGACCCGATGACCGACTATTTCGCATGGATGTTCTTGCGCACGATCGGGTCGCTTGAAATGCTGGCACCAAAGAACGCAAAGGTTGCGGCATGAGTGAGCGGCAATCATGCACCCGCGAGGATCTACAGGTCGTGCTTAACGTGCCGAGCTACTGGGGTGTCACGGATGATGGTTCAGCGGATTGGGGCGACCATCAGGGCGATGGTGATGCCGATAATTTCGACAGCTATCACTGCGACGACTGCGGCGTGTTCTTCGCCGAGCCGGAACGCGCCGATTCCTGGAAAGCGGCACTTGACCACCTGACTGCGAAGAAAGCGTGACATGGCGCGCTTCAAGGTGGTAGGCAACCACATCGTAGACACCTGGGGTGGTGGTGTCATTGTCGGTGAAGCAGTGCGAGCCAAACGACGAGGCTTTCCAAAAAGAGTGCGCAACCAAGTTGAACAGAACGCCGCCATAGCGGTCGGGATCGTGCTTGGTTGCTGGTTATCCTTCCTGATACTGCCCGCGTAAAAGCGTGGCGATCAGCCTTACAGCTCGCGCAGTTGAACTGTTTCGCTACGCGATCCAAAGTTTTGAAGATGCACGATTAGGTGAATGGTGCCATCCGGGTTAACGAGGCGTGAGTCAGATTGGCTCACGCTTGCCGGTATGGATACCTGTTGCAACTCCAGTATGGGCAACAAAAGCCCATTCTCATACTCGCCAAAGTCCACGTTACGTATTTCGTGCGGTGGAATCACGATCGGTGGCGTTAAGCCGTTTTCCTGCATCTGTGTGTGGATAGTGCGTGTCACGTCTTCCCTTGCTCCTTTGGGTTTGGTTAATGATGACACCCCCAAAGCGCGAAGAAGTAAAACAACAGCGACTACCGCCAGTTACCACACGCGACCGCCACCCCCAGA
>NZ_JBHUZM010000165.1:0-15110 GCF_042667665.1 Streptomyces sp. NPDC057307
GCCCGGCCACGGGGGCCGCCGGGCCGCCCGCGGGCGTCTCCGCTCTCAACCCCCGCTGCGCGACCTCGCCTTGAACGCCGCCTTGCGGGCCTCCTTCGCCGACTTGCGGTCCCGGTGGAGACGGCCCATCGCCTCCAGGACGTCCGCCGTCGCCGGGTGGTCCACCCGCCAGGCCGCGTCGAAGAAGCCGCTGTGCTGGCCCACCAGGCCCTCCACCAGCTCCTGGAGCTCCACCGGCTCGCCCTCCGCGTCGAGTTGGGCCGCGATCGTGTCGATCGCCAGCCAGAAGATCATCGACTCGGACGGCGGCGGCACGTCGACCGCCCCCAGTTCGGCGAGCCAGACGCGGGCGAGGCCGCCCAGCTCCGGATCGTCCAGGACCTCGCGCACCGCGGGCTCGGCCTCGGCGCCGACGAGCGCGAGGGACTGCTGGCAGTGCAGCCGGCGCAGCGGGGCGCCCGGGTCGGTTCCCTTGGCGGCGACGAGGAGTTCGCGTGCCGCCGCGGCGGCCTCGCGGCGGGCCAGCCACTGTTCGGTCTCGGCGCGGGCCGCCGGCTCGGGGAAGTGCGCGACGCCGTCGAGCAGCGCGTCCGCGCCCTTCTCGGCCAGGTCGCCGACGGCGGGCGCCTCGACGCCCGCGTCGCGCATCCGGGACCGGATGCCGTGCAGACCGAGCGGGGTCAGCGTGACGACGCCGTACCGGGACACGTCCTCGTCGTCGCCGGACGGTACGGCGTCGGCGCCGGCCTCGGAGTCCTCGACCATCAGGGCCTCGTCCACGGGCACGTACGTGACGAGCCCGATCGGCTCCAGCAGCGCGAACTGGTCGTCCAGCCGCATCATCGCCTCCGACACCTGCTCCAGGACGTCGTCGGTGGGTTCGCCCATGTCGTCGGGCACGATCATCGACGCGGCGAGGACCGGCAGCGGTACGGGGACGGGATCCGTCCCGCCCTCTCCGACGGTGAGCAGATACAGATTCCCGAGGACGCCCTCCAGGAACTCCGCCTCCACCTCCGGGTCCCAGTCCAGCGCGTCGAGGTCGATCTCGCCGTCGTCGCCGATCGCCCCGGCCAGATCCTCCAGAACGGGCGCCGTCGCGTCGGCGAAGACGACGTCCAGGGCGTCCAGCCAGAGGGAGAGGATGTCCTGCGGGCTGCCGGAGGTGATCAGTTCGAGCGCGGCGCCGGCGCTCACGGTGCCGTCGGCATCGTCGGAGGAGCCGGAGGAGCCCGATGCGGCGTCGTCCTCCGCGTCCTCGACCTCGACCAGCCCCGTGTCCACGGCCACCCGCCACGCCTCGCTCGCCTCGGCCTCGGCGTCGGCCCGTGCCTGCGCCGCCAGCGCCTCGTCGCCCTCCGTCGGCTCCGGGCTCCCGGTCCCGATGAGCCCCAGCACCTCGGCCGCGTCGGGCAGTTGCTCGTCGACGAGTTCACCGCCCGCGCCGACGCGTGTCCCCGGCCCGGCCCAGCGGGCGAGGCGCACCGCCCTGGCGAGCAGCGGTACGGCGAGCGCGTCCCGCGCCAGCTCCGCGTCCGAGGGCAGCCGCACCGGCGGCAGAGTGGGGCGGTCTCCGGACATCTGGTGATTCTCCTTGCGCCTTACGGGGTCCAGGGCGCCCAAGCGTAGACGTATTTCACCCCATCCCACCCGGTTCACTTGGCCGACAACGGGCGTACACCCGGACACCCTTGACAACACATGGGCCCACGCAAGAGATTGACGCGCGTAGAACTACGTCTCCACGCCGCCCCCCTCCCGCAGCCCTTCCTCACTTCCCGGAGTCCCGTAATGCCTTCATCCGTACCGAGAACGGCCGCGGTTTCCGCCCTCGTCGCCGCCGCACTCGCCGCCGGTCTGCTCGCCGGATCCTCCTCGGCCTCGGCCGCCGACGTCAGGATCCACGGCATCCAGGGCAGTGGCCGGATATCGCCGCTCGTGGGCACCCCGGTGGCGGACGTCCCGGGCATCGTCACCGGTGTTCGGACCTACGGCTCCCGGGGCTTCTGGTTCCAGGACCCGAACCCCGACAAGGACGCGGCGACGAGCGAGGGCATCTTCGTCTTCACCAACGCCGTGCCGACGGTCGCCGTGGGCGACTCGATCATGGTGTCCGGCACGGTCACCGAGTACATCCCCGGCGGCGCCGCCTCCGGGAACCAGTCCCTCACCCAGATTTCGTCGCCGAAGATCACGGTCGTCTCCTCCGGCAACAAGGTCCCCGCGCCGGTCACCATCTCCGCCAAGTCCGTACCGGCCGCGTACGCCCCGAAGGGCACCGCCGCGACCGGCAACAGCATCAACGGCCTTCAGCTGAAGCCCAGGAGCTACGCGCTGGACTACTACGAGTCGCTGGAGGGCACCAACGTCCGCGTCGGCACCTCGCGCGTGGTCGGCGCCACCGACCCGTACTCGGAGCTGTGGGTGACGGTCAAGCCGAGCGAGAACGAGAACCGCCGCGGCGGCACGGTCTACGGCGGTTACGACGACCAGAACACCGGCCGGCTCCAGATCCAGCAGCTGGCCCCCGTCGCCGAGCAGCCGTTCCCGAAGGCCGACGTCGGCGACGTGCTGTCGGGCGACACCGAAGGGCCCCTGGACTTCAACCAGTTCGGCGGCTACACCTTGACCGCCCGCACGCTCGGCAAGGTCACCGGCGGTGGCGCCAAGCCCGAGACGACCCGTGCGCAGCGCCGCGACGAGCTGGCCGTGGCGACGTACAACGTCGAGAACCTCGACCCGTCCGACCCGCAGGCGAAGTTCGACGCGCTCGCCCGCGCCGTCGTCGGCAATCTGGCGTCGCCGGACATCCTGGCGCTGGAGGAGATCCAGGACGACAACGGCGCGACGGACGACGGCACCGTCTCCGCCGACGCCACGATCGCCAAGTTCACGGCGGCGATCGTCGCGGCCGGCGGCCCGGCGTACGAGGCGCGGACCATCGACCCGGAGAACAAGACCGACGGCGGCGAGCCCGGCGGCAACATCCGCCAGGTCTTCCTCTTCAACCCCGAGCGGGTCTCCTTCACCGACCGCGCGGGCGGCGACGCCACGACGGCGACCGAGGCCGTACGGACCGACGGCAAGGCCGCGCTGAGCCTCTCCCCCGGCCGGATCGACCCGACGAACGCCGCCTGGACCGACAGCCGCAAGCCGCTTGCCGGTGAGTTCGTCTTCCGCGGCAAGCCGGTCGTCGTGATCGCCAACCACTTCGGCTCCAAGGGCGGCGACGAGAGCATCGTCTCGCACCACCAGCCGCCGAACCGGATCTCCGAGGCGCAGCGGCACCTCCAGGCGCAGGCCGTCAACACCTTCGTGAAGGACCTTCTCAAGATCCAGCGGAGCGCCGACGTCCTGGTGGTCGGTGACATCAACGACTTCGAGTTCTCCACGACCACGAAGACGCTCACCGCCGGCGGCGCGCTGTACCCGGGGATCAAGTCCCTTCCGGCGCCTGAGCGTTACTCGTACGTCTACCAGGGCAACAGCCAGGTTCTCGACCAGATCCTGACCAGCCCGGCGGTCGACGACTTCGACTACGACAGCGTCCACATCAACGCCGAGTTCGCCGACCAGAACAGCGACCACGACCCCCAGGTGCTGCGCTTCCGCCCGTGACCAGGCCCGTGTCCGCCTGAACCGACCGTGAACCGACCCTGAACGGCGGTGGCCCGGCCGTACCCCACATACGGCCGGACCACCGCGCTCGACCCACGCCCGCCAACCAACGCCACGCCGGCCCGCGCCCTCAACCTGGTGTCCTCACCCCCGCGCCCTCACCCCGCGGCGAGGCTGATCGCGGGCGTGTACCTGTTGACCGTGCTGCTCGCGAGACCCGGGTAGTTCCGTACCTTCTCCCACTGCTCCGTGCTCGAACCGACGCCGTCGCCGGGCGCTTCGAGCGCCGCGATGTGGCCCTCCGCGCTCTCCCACTCGGCGTAGTTGAGCACCCGCGTCCCGTCCGTACTCGCGTGGAAGTACGCGGCGATCCCGGCCGACCGCTCGGAGGGATCGTTGTCGAGAGCCGCGAAGACGGTGTCCGTCCACTCCCGCTGCCGCGCCGCGTCGGGTCCCTCGAACTCGATGTCCACGATCACCACGCAGCCCGGCACCCGGGTGTCCCCCTCGGCCAGCTCCCCACTGCGGTACAGCTCGTACGAGCCGAGCCCGAGCCGCTCGATCCCCGGCACGGCGGCGTCGATCTCCGCGTTGCGCTCGTCCCGGCCCGTACGGAAGAAGTGCTGGTAGGCCGCCTCGTCGCGCCACTGCGAGTAGTGGAGCAGCGTCTCGCCGTCCTCGCCGACCAGGACGCTGTACGAGAGGAGGCCGCCGTCCGGCCAGTCGCGGCTCCGCCATGCCGCACCGATCGCGTCGACCGCCGCGCGCTGCCGTTCCGGCGTGCCGACCCGCCAGGTGCTGACCTTGACGACGCCCACGCCGGGACGGGTGATCTCCGGGACAGTGGTGACCTGCACGGACATGGTGATCCCTCCTCGCCGCACCCCCGTGGTGCGGCGTCACTCACCATGCTCAGATATGAAGTGCGGTTGAGGTCAACGCGCTTTCGCCCAGCGCGCCACCCAGTCGGCGAAGCCGGACTCCTCCTCGAAGGGCGCGGCGCCCACGTCGCTCACGGCCCATATCCGGCCGCGCTGTGGGCCCGTGACGACCAGATGCCAGTAGAGCCCGCAGCCGTCCGTGCCCAGCACGATGCTGCCGTCGTTGCCGACGTCGTCGATCAGCGGCTCTATCTCCTCGTACGGCCGGGGGTCGTCCTCCCACACCCAGGACTCGGTCAGCGGGAACGGCTTCGCGGGGGCGCGCTGCCCGTCGTCGGGGCCCCAGTCCGCGGGCAGGCGCTCCAGCGGGATCAGCCCGTCGACATCGGCGGGACCCTCACCGCTGCCGTCGCATATCTCGGCGACCAGTGTGCGATACGGCTCCGGCAGCACGATGCCCTGCTCCCGCTCGAAGGCGCGCACGGTGTCCCAGCCCAGCGGGGGCCGGCGGATCTCGGGCGGGAAGGCGGCGCGCAGGGCGTCGAGGTCGGCGGGATCGGCACGTTCGGTGTTCATACGGTCCATTGGATCACCGGCCACCGACAGGGTCGGCCGCCCAGGCCGTCACGTCGAGGGTGCCCTCCGAGCCGAGGTCGACGCCGAGAGGCAGGGAGATCGGCTCCTCGCCGGGAGCGGGCGTGACGAGGATGTGGGCGCCGGGGGTGGGGGCTCCGTCGAGGGAGGTGACGCGGTTGTTCCACTCCAGATCGGTGTGGGCGGTGCCGTTGGGGGCCAGGGTCAGTTGCCGCGGGCGGTCCTTCCCGTGGGTGATCGACACGTCGATCGGCTCACGGGCCTCGTCGAGGAGTTCGATGCCCGGGTAGCCCTTGACCCGATAGGGCTTGTCGCCGCAGTTCCAGAGCTGGACGGTGATCACGCGGATGCCCATGGCCGCGTTCTCGCCGCCGATCACGACGTCGAGGCCGGACGGCGGGCAGCCGGGCGCCTTCGTCCCGGCGGACGGGGACGAGGACGGGGGCGGGGATCCGTACTGCTGGTAGGAGGGCGACAGCGGGGCGGGGGACACCAGCCCGGACGGGGCGGCGCCACCGCCCCGCTCCGCCTCGATCTCGCCCTTCAGGTCCGAACATCCCGCCGCCGTCAGCAGCAGGACGAACGCCCCGGCCGGCAGCGCGGCATGGCGGTGTCGCCTCGTCATCGGATCCCCGTCCCCCTCGGTGTACGCGCTGACGCGTCGTCAGTTGTTGCTGTGCAGAACGTCGTTCAGGCCGCCCCAGACCGCGTTGTTCGGACGGGCCTCGACCTTGCCGGTGACCGAGTTGCGGCGGAAGAGGATGTTCGACGCGCCGGACAGCCCACGCGCCTTGACGATCTCCCCGTCGGGCAGCGTCACGCGCGTACCCGCCGTGATGTAGAGACCCGCCTCGACGACGCACTCGTCGCCCAGCGGAATGCCGACACCCGCCTCCGCGCCGATGAGGCAGCGCTCACCGATCACGATGCGCTCCGTGCCGCCGCCGGAGAGGGTGCCCATGGTGGAGGCACCGCCGCCGATGTCCGAGCCGTCGCCCACGACGACACCGGCCGAGATCCGGCCCTCGACCATGGAGGTGCCGAGGGTGCCGGCGTTGAAGTTGACGAAGCCCTCGTGCATCACGGTGGTGCCCTCGGCGAGGTGCGCGCCGAGCCGGACGCGGTCGGCGTCGCCGATCCGGACGCCCTTGGGGGCGACGTAGTCCGTCATACGCGGGAACTTGTCGACCGAGGTGACCTGGAGGTGCAGGCCCTCCGCGCGGGCGTTCAGACGCACGGTCTCCAGCGCGTCGACGGCGACCGGGCCGAGCGAGGTCCAGGCGACGTTGGCGAGCAGGCCGAAGAGACCGTCGAGGCTCTGGCCGTGCGGCTTCACCAGACGGTGGCTGAGCAGGTGCAGACGCAGATACGCGTCGTGCGCGTCGAGCGGCTTGTCGTCGAGCGAGGCGATGACCGTACGAACGGCGACGACCTCGACCCCGCGGCGCGCGTCGGGCCCGACGGCCTTCCGCGCGGCGTCGCCGAGCAGTTCGGCCGCGCGGCCGGCGGTCAGCCGCTCGGTGCCGGCGGGGCCCGGCTCGTCGCTGAGCACGGGGGCGGGGTACCAGGTGTCGAGGACGGTGCCGTCCTCGGTGAGGGTGGCGAGCCCGGCGGCGACGGCGCCGGTGGTGCGAGTAGCAGTCGTATCGGTCATGAGCGAAACCTAACGGGCGCCCGTACACCGAGGCCAACCGGTCTCGGCGTACGGGCACCCGCCCCCGTGGGTCGAGGGCCCCTCCGGGTCGAGGGCCCTCGTGGCGCACGCCCCCCCGTGCGTCAACCGCGCTCGTGGTTCACGGGCGTTGACGGTCCTTGGCGACCAGGGCCGATTCCAGCACCAGGTCCTCCATGGTGACGTCCCCCTTCTTCCAGGCGGTCGACGGCTCGGCCACGACCGGCTTCCCGTCCGGGCCGATGTGCTCAGCCGCCGAGCTGTCCCGGGTCGCCGTCCACCGCTGCCCGAGCGGCAGACCCGTGGCCGGATCCAGCAGGTACATCCTGATCTCGGCGCCGGCGCCTCCGGCGTCCTTCATGCCGACGGCGACGGTCTCCCGGCCGGCGGTGTCGGTGACGCGGCTCGCCTTCACACCGGGGAGTTCCGCCATCGCGCGGTAGACCTTCGCCAGCCCCTCGGGATGGACGATCGGCTGCTCGGTGAACATCAGCCCGAGCGCCCGGAACGCGTGCTGGTCGGGCGTCTCCGAGCCTTCGGAGTCGGTCGGATAGAACTTCAGAACCTCATCGAGCACCTTGTCCCGGTCGTCGGGCAGGTCGGCGAGACGTGCGTAGATCTCCCGGGCCGAGTAGTCGTCGTCCTTCTTGCCCTTCTCCGCGGCCGGATCGCCGAACGGAATCCACTCCTCCACCTCGTGCGGCCCCGGCCCCTTCAGGAGCATGGTGTTCTCCTCGCCCGGCATCACCGGCTCCCTCACCGTCGCACCCGGCGGAGGCTTCTCGCCGGGGCGGACTTCGACCACGATGCCGGAGTTCTCGTCCATGGTCACGTTGTAGGAGCTCTCGCGGGTGTAGACCCACTGCTTGGCGCCGGGGTGCGGCACCGGGTCGTCCTCGACCATCGCCGCGGCGTTCAGCAGCACGTCCTTCGCGCTGCCGACCGGGCCCCGCCCGCTCAGCAGCGACGCGTCGACGCCCTGGTCGCCCCCGCCCACCAGCAGCGTCGCCGACACGGTCGCCGCCGTGATCGCCGCAACGGCTCCGACTGCCCCCGTACGCCAGTCGGAACGCAGCCTGCGGATCCGGCCGCCGGACGACGCCGTGTCGAGCAGCCGCTGCCTGCCCGGGGCCAGCCTGGCCCGGTCGGGTACCGGTGCGTCGGCGCGCAGTTCACGCACGAATGCCGTCTCATCCATGGATCGTCGCCTCCGCAACGTCTGTCACTCGGGTGGGGTCGTCGCCCAGCGCCGTACGTACCTTGCGCCGCGCCCTGTTGAGCCGCGACCTGACCGTGCCGATCGGTATGGACAGCGCGTCCGCCACCTCCTGATAGCTGAGGTCCGCCCAGGCGACCAGCAGCAGGACATGCCGGTCGCCGCCGGACAGGGCGGCGACGGCCCCGGCGAGCGCGGCCTGCGCGGCCTCGGCGGTGACCCGGCTGTCGACGCGCTCGACCCAGGACTCGGCGACGGGGTCGCGGCCGGTACGGGCGAGGGCGCGCAGGCCGCGTACCTCCTTACGGCGCTGCTTGCCGATCAGATTGGCGGCGATGCCGTACAGCCAGGGGCGCGCGCTCTCCCGTGCGGTGTCGAACCGGGCGCGGATGCGGAACGCCGTCAGGAAGGTGTCGGCGGTGATGTCGTCGGCGGCGCCGTCGCCGAGCCGGCGTGCGGCGTAGCGGTGGATGTCGGCGGCGTGCCGGTCGTAGAGGAGCGCGAAGACTTCCGGGCGCTCCAGGGACTGTCGGACGACGGCTGCGTCGTCCTCGTCGTCGTCCGGTGGTCTTCCGGTCACGAGCCCTCCGTGTGCGGCGTGTTCAGGCGTGCTTCCACTGCCTGTTCCCCGATGCGCCGCAACGGGTTCACGCGGGGCCGGCGGTGGCCCGCGCCGGTTCGGCCGGGCTGATTCAGCCGAGCCGGTTGTCGTCGCTGTCGCCGGGGGCGCGGCCGGTGTCGTCCTCGGCGCGCGGCAGGAGCCGGTGCCCCTCGGAGTGGTGGTTCACCCAGCCGCAGACTCCGCAGCTGTAGCGGCCGTCGAGCCCGGCGATGAGCGTGCCGCACTGCCGGCACTCCGCGTACGTGATCTCGGGGCCTATGACGGCCACGGGTTCCGGCGCGGACTCCGGCGCGCGCTCCGGCACGGACCTGGCGGGCGGAATGGTCATCCGGTCAATCTACCGGGACCGCTCCACGCCCCGTCGAGCCGTCCGCGAGGATCCGGCGGAGCATCTCGCGCGTGTAGCCGGGGTCGTACTCGCTGCCGGTGAGCAGTACTTGCAGGCAGATCCCGTCGAGCAGCGCGACCAGCGCGCGGGCGGTGACCGGGTCGACCCGGTCGGCGAGGATCGTCGTGACCCCGACGCACCACTCGGCGGCCACGGGCCGCAGCGCGGGGCGGCTCAGGGCGGCGAGGTACAGCTCGTACTCCAGCTCGACGCTCGTGGGGTCCGCCGCCAGCCACCGACCGGTGATACGGGCCAGCTCGTCCGCGATGTCGCACTCCGGGTCGGCGAGGGCGCCGCTCTCCCGGACGGCGGTGGCGAAGCCCTCGTTGACCTGTCGCAGCGCGGCGACCAACAGCTCGTCCAGGGAGGCGAAGTGGTACGTCGTGGAGCCGAGCGGCACATCGGCCTCGGCGGCGACGGTGCGGTGGCTCAGCCCCGCGATCCCGCTGCCGCCGACCACCCGGATCGCCGCGTCGATGATCCGCTGCCGTCGCTCGGGGTCGTAGCGCCGCACCATCAGTGGGCCCCGCCAAGATTGAGGAGTACGACACCGCCGATGACGAGCGCGATGCCGGCGAGTTTGGCCGGGGTGGCCGCCTCGCTCAGGAAGACCATACCGATGGCGGCGACGGCGGCGGTGCCGACGCCCGCCCAGATCGCGTAGGCGGTGCCCACGGAGAGGGTCTTGAGCGTCTGGGCGAGCAGCGTGAAGGCCAGCACGTAGCCGACCACGGCTCCCAGTGAGGGCCAGAGCCGGGTGAAGCCCTCGCTGTACTTCATGGCCGTCGTGCCGGCCACCTCCGCCGCGATCGCGACGGCGAGCAATCCGTATGCCAGTCCCATGTGTACGAGTGTACGCATGGGATGCGTACGCGCGTACACAAGATGGCGGAATTCGCGGCCGGAGCGCCGGCGGCTACGGTGTCCCGGCCGGAGTCGGCGACAACGCATCGGAGCAGAGCAGTGACGCAGGACGCGGGGTGGGGCGGCGGCCCGAACAGCGGGCCGCCGGGCGGTTACGGGCCGTACGGCGGTGGCGGTCCGCCGCCGTACGGAAACCAACCTCCGTACGACAACCAACCTCCGTACGGAAATCAGCCTCCCTACGGAGGCCAGCCCCCGTACGGCGGTGGTCCGCCGCCTCCGTACGGAAGCGGCCCCCCGCCCGGCTGGGGAGGCTGGTCGCGCCCGCGAGGGCCGAAGCCCGGCGTCATACCGCTGAGCCCGCTCAGCCTCGGCGAGATACTCGGCGGCGCGTTCTCGACGCTGGGCCGCCACTGGGCGCAGGTGCTGGGCGTCGCCCTGGCGGTGTACGGCGCCGCGTTGCTGGTGAGCGGTGCGGCGCTGGCCGTCGCGTACGCCGCCGTCGGCGACCGTCTGTCGGCCGTCGTCGACACACCGGGCCGCTCCGCACCCGCGTGGGACGACGTACAGCCGCTGATCGTCGCCTTCGTCTGCCTCTGGCTCGTACTGATGGCGACACTGCTGCTCGCCACCGCGACGATGCAGACCTGCTGCCCGCTGATCGTCCAGGAGGCGGTGCTCGGCGGGCCGGTCAAGGTCCGCGCGATCCTGCTGCGGGCGCTGTCGCGGGTGCCGGCCGTGATCGGAACGGTCTTCCTCAGCGGACTGATCGCCACGGTCCCGGTGCTGCTCTTCATCACCGGAGTGGTCGCCACGGTGGTCACGTTCGCCACCACGGGCGGCTGGGACCCGGCCGCCTGGCTGATCCTCCTGGGCTTCGTGGGCAGTCTGGTCCTCGGACCCCTCGCGATCTGGGTATGGGTGCTGTTCAGCCTCGCCCCGGCGGTCGTCGTCATCGAGTCGCGGGGCCCCGTCGACGCGCTGCGCCGCTCGGCCCAACTGGTGCGCGGCTCCTGGTGGCGCGTCTGCGGCATCTCTCTGCTGGCCTTCGTGATCGCGTCGGTCGCGGGCCTGGCGGTCCAGCAAGTGCTCAATGTGGTGGGGGCGTTGCCCAACAGCCTCAGCTCGGGAGAGTTCAGTTACGAGCCGACCCTGGGCGAGATCTTCGTCGCCGTGAGCGGCTATCTGCTCCTGGCGCTGGTGGGCCAGTTGGTCAGCCAGGTCTTCTCGACGACCTTCCCGCAGCTGGTGCTCAACCTTCTCTACATCGACCAGCGCATCCGCAGGGAGGACCTGGCACCGTCGCTGATCGCGGCGGCTGGCACCCGGCCCGCCTCCTACCGGCCCGCGCACCGCTGACGAAGGCCGCGTACCGCGCGAGCGACCGGCGGGGGCGGGTTGCCGCCACGGCGGTTTCACGCCAGGGGTGAAGCCGTCCGGGGCCCTGATTTGCCGGTAGATCAGCCCTATGACATTTTCCCTCTCCTCCGTTTCCGGCCGGGCGAGACCCGCTCGCGCGGGACTCAGGGCTCCGCTCATAGCGATCTCGGTCGCCCTCGTGAGCGGCGTCATCCTCCCGGTGGCGGGTCCGGCCGCCGCCGCCCCCAAGCCGCCGACCGCCGGGGACCGCCAGGGTTCCGGGGTCCAGGACTACGACATCACCCTGGTCACCGGGGACGTCGTCCACTACACGGACGGCGCCGGCGACCAGGACACCGTCACCGTCGACCGCCCCGAAGGCGCGAAGGGCGGCGTGCGTGTGCGGCAGGCCGGGGAGGACATCTACGTCATCCCCGACGAGGCGGTGTCCCTTCTCGCGGCGAACAAGCTGGACCGTCGTCTCTTCAACGTGTCGGCACTGGCCGAGATGGGCTACGACGACCGGCGCTCGGCGGGTATACCGCTCATCGCCACCTACCCGGCGGGCAAGGCCCGTTCACTGCCGGCGGCTCCGAACGGCAGCAGGACGGTCACCCGGCTCGACTCGGTCCACGGCGCGGCGCTGAAGACCGACAAGGACGACGCCCGGACGTTCTGGAGCTCCGTCTTCCGTACGGAGGCGAGCCGTTCGCTGGACGGCGGCATCGCCAAGCTCTGGCTCGACGGCAAGGCCGAGGCCACGCTCAAGGACTCCGTACCGCAGGTCAACGCCCCGCAGGCGTGGGCGGCCGGCTTCGACGGCAAGGGCACCACGGTCGCCGTCCTGGACACCGGCATCGACGCGACCCATCCGGACGTCAAGGACCGCGTCACGCTGTCCAAGAGCTTCGTGCCGGGTGAGGAGGTCGACGACAAGAACGGCCACGGCACGCACGTCGCCTCCACCATCGCGGGTTCCGGCGCGGCGTCGGACGGGGTCAACAAGGGCGTCGCACCGGCAGCCGACCTGATCGTCGGCAAGGTTCTGAGCGACGAGGGATCGGGCGCGGACTCCGGCATCATCGAAGCGATGGAGTGGGCGAAGGCCGAGGGCGCCGACGTCGTCTCCATGAGCCTCGGCTCCAGCGTCCCGGACGACGGCACCGACCCGATGTCGCAGGCCGTCGACGCCCTGTCGGCCGACGGCGGTCCGCTCTTCGTGATCGCCGCGGGCAACGCCTACGGCGCGGGCACCATCGGTTCGCCCGGCTCGGCGGCGAAGGCCCTCACCGTCGCCGCCGTCGACAAGAGCGACCGGCGCGCCGACTTCTCCTCGATGGGCCCGCTCGTCGGGTCGCACGGTCTGAAGCCGGACCTGTCCGCGCCCGGCGTCGACATCAACGCCGCCGCCTCGCAGTCCGTCCCGGGCATCGAGGGCCTGTACCAGCGGATGTCCGGTACCTCGATGGCCACACCGCACGTCGCCGGCGCCGCCGCCGTCCTGAAGCAGCGGCACCCGGACTGGTCCGGTCAGCGCGTCAAGGACGCCCTGATGAGTTCCTCCGAGGAGCTGCCCGACCACACGCCGTACGAGCAGGGCACCGGCCGGCTGGACGTCAAGGCTGCGATCGACACCACGATCGAGGCCACCGGCTCGGTCGAGGTCGCCTCGTACGACTGGCCGCACAGCGCGTCCGACCCGGTGGCGGAGCGCGTCATCACCTACCGCAACACGGGTGACAAGGACGTCACGCTCGACCTGACCACCGGTACGGACACCGGGACCTACACCCTGTCGGCCGACACCCTGACCGTCCCGGCGGGCTCCACCGCCGAGGCCGTCCTCTCGCTGGACCCGGCGAAGGCCGCGAACGACACCCAGTTCTCCGGTCAGGTCGTCGCCAAGGACGCCACGGGCACGACCGTCGCGCACACCGGCTTCGCGCTCAACAAGGAGCAGGAGCTGTACGACCTCACCCTCCGGCTCCGCGACCGCGCGGGCCGGCCGATGGACGGCAACGTCGTCCTCGCCGCGCTCGGCGACCCGAACCTGGGCGTCGTCCAGGTCTCCGGCGAAACCACGCTGCGGCTGCCTCCCGGCAACTACACCGCGTGGACCGCCGCGGACATCGACGGTGACCGGGCCGACTCGAAGGCCCTGGCGTTCCTCGCGGCCCCCGAGACGATCCTCGACAAGGCCACCACCGTCACGCTCGACGCCGCGAAGGCCCGCAAGGTCGACGTACGCACGCCGAAGGAGACGGAGACCCGCCAGCTGCGCTACGACATGGCCCGTACGTCCCCCGAGGGTGTGGTCCAGCGCGACGCCTACCAGATCCCGCTGACGTACGACCAGTTGTGGGCGGCCCCCACGAAGAAGGTCACCGAGGGAAGCTTCAGCTTCCTGACCCGCTGGCGTCAGGGCGAGGAGCTGATCGACCTGACGGCCGACGGTCACGACGTCCCGGTCACGGTGCAGGGCGGCTCGGTCGTCGCCGAGGACAGCGAGCAGAAGCTGACGGCCGTCTACGCCGGTGACGGTGCCAAGGCCGACTTCACGGGCCGCGCCGTCAGGGGCAAGGCCGTGGTGGTCACCCGGAGCGACGCCGTCCCGCCCGAGGAGCGGCTGGCCAACGCCCTGGCCGCGGGCGCGAAGGCGCTTCTGGTCGTCAACGACGAACGCGGAGTCGCGATGGAGTCCTACGCCCCGTACGGCGAGGAGACCACCATCCCGGTCGCCTCGGTGCGGCGGATCGCGGGCGAGAAGCTGATCGAGGCGGCGCGGCGCGGCAAGAAGGTCACGCTCGACCAGCGGAGGTTCGCCTCCTACGTCTACGACCTGGTCGACCGCCACGACGGCGCGATCCCGGACCGCTCGCTGGCCTTCGCACCGTCGGCGCGTCAGCTGGCGAAGGTGGAGAACACCTTCTACGGCCACCAGGACACGCTGGGCGCCGGCTACCGCTACGACATCCCGGAGTACGGTCCCGGCCTCGGTTTCGAGGAGTACGAGAAGTTCCCGGGCACCCGGACCGAGTGGGTCACCCCGCTGCCGGGCGCGTCCTTCTGGTACGAGAACCACTCGGTGCTGACCCCCGACTCCGGCACGGCACACGAGGTGCGGAGCGCGGAACTCGACTACACGGCGGGCCGGACCTACCGCGACCGGTGGTTCGCCCCGGTGGTCGGTCCCCGGCTCGGGACGGGCTACTGGGGGCCGTTCCGTACCGCGTACAACGACATCCAGTTCAACATCACGCCCTGGACGGACTCGGGCGAGGGCCACTCCGGCTCGATGCCGGAGGACGAGTACGACACCACGTCCTACGCCTTCTACCAGGGTGACACCTTGATCAAGAAGGGCCCTGGCCGGGCGGGCTACGGCTGGGACCTGTCGTCGGACGCGGTGCCGTACCGGCTGGTCATCGACTCGGCGCGGGACGGGGCCAGGTGGAAGACCTCGACGCGGACGCGCACGGAGTGGAACTTCGTCTCCGGCGCCCTGCCCGAGGGCACCGAGCAGGCCGACATCCCGCTGCTGCAGCTCGACTACGACGTGGACACCGATCTGGCGGGTGACGTCAGGGCCGGGAAGTGGGTCGAGATCGGTCTGGAGTCCGGTACCCAGGCGTGGCTGGCGGGTGCGGTGAAGGCCACCACGGCGTCGCTGTCGGTCAGCTACGACGAGGGCAGGACCTGGAGCGCCGCGGAGCTGCGCGGGAGTTCGTCGGGGAAGTGGACGGCGAAGCTGCGGACGCCCGCCGGGGGCGCCTCCTCCGTCTCGCTGAAGGCACACGCCGGGGGCCCCGGGGGCCTGGGCGTCGACCAGGAGATCATCAGGGCCTTCGGCCTCAAGTGATCGGCCGGGCACCGACAAGCCACCGGGCCCTGTGCTC
>NZ_JBHUZM010000166.1:0-15050 GCF_042667665.1 Streptomyces sp. NPDC057307
CACTCTGTTCGCGGCCTTCGACGCGGCCAGTGGCAGGGTGATCGGCTCGCTCCACCGGCGTCACCGGGCGGAGGAGTTCAAGAAGTTCCTCACCAAACTCGACAAGCAGATTCCACGCGAGCTCAATGTCCACCTGGTCTGTGACAACTACGCGACCCACAAGACAGCGGCGGTCAAGAAGTGGCTGCTGGCCCATCCCAGGTTCCACATGCACTTCACGCCCACCAGCTCGTCCTGGCTGAACCTGGTCGAGCGATGGTTCGCGGAACTGACGAACAAGCGGATACGGCGAGGCGTCCACAAGTCGGTCCAGGCGTTGGAGAAGGACATCCGCACCTGGATCGACTCATGGAACGAAGACCCCAAGCCGTTCGTCTGGACGAAGACCGCGGACCAAATCCTCGAATCACTGGCCTCATACTGCCGACGAATTACCGACTCAGAACACTAGGGGCGCGGCCCGTACGACGGGCAGGGCGAGCTGACGAAGGCGCTCCCGTCCGCGATGGGGCAGGAGCGCCGTGCGGGACCCGTCAGCTGTGGGAGACCGTGAGGCCGTAGAAGCCGACCTTCGCGCCCTTCGTCGTGCTGTCGGACGACGACTGGTTGTACGAGCCCGCCTTGAAGTACTGCTTGTACTTGAAGAAGGACGACGGGATGTCGTAGTGCGTCGTGGAGCCGTTGACCGTGATGTCGAGCGTGTCGCCGCCCGAGACCGCGATCGTGTACGTCCACGTCTTGCCCACCGGCACGTTGCCGACCGGGTGCAGTGTCTGGCCGCCGTCGGGCGAGTTCTCCGTACCGACGACGATGTCGCCGTTCGAGCGGTAGTACAGCTCGACCAGCGGCTTGGTGGACGAGCCGCCGCTGCCGAGGTGGATCTGTCCGACGGCGACGTTCTTCGTGACCGACACGACGCGCAGGGTCGCACTGAGCTTGTGGCTGCCGCTCAGTGACCAGTCCGCGGCGCCGCCGCCGCGCTTCATCTCGCGGAGTTCGGAGCGGGCGTAGTTCGAGTTGGGCGTGGTGACGCCCTTCTCCGGTGCCCAGAACGTCATCGCGCCGTCGCGGGTGTCCGTGTAGAAGTACTGGTCCTGGAAGCCGTTCTTTCCCTGGAGCCGGTCGGACGAGATCGTGGTCGGCGAGCCGGGAGAGCCCACGGGCTCCTGGAGTTGCCACACGGCGAGGTCGAAGTTGCCGCCGGGGGCGACATTCGGATCCGCGAAGACGCCGTTGGTGGATGTGGTGGACTTGGTGTCGTCCTGGACGGAGGGCGCGGCCGGAGCGGCCGGTGCCGCGAGGGCCAGGGCGGCGGTCGCGGCGGTGGCGGTGGCCAGGGCGGTGAGAAGCGGACGCATGCGCATGGGGGGTGCCTTCCCGCAGTCACTCGGTCAGCCTGCATGTTCAGCATGCTGAACGATGTGTTCAGATATGAACATTGGCTGACGCTAAGGGCCTGGCGTGAGCGCGTCAATGTCGTGTCGGACCTCATTGCCAAACAATGAGACGCGCCCTCCGTGGTCCACCGGAGGGCGCGTCTCATGGAGTCTCAGTTGCGATCAAGCCTTACGGGCCGACCGCCAGGCCGGCAGCGCCGCGAGCAGCTTGCCGTAGACCTCCGCGTCCGGGAGGTCCTTCGGGGCCGGGCCCGCGTGGAAGAACGCCACGTTCGGCGCCTTCTCGTCCGCGCCCAGCTTGCGCGCGAAGTCGAAAGCCTTCGCCTCGTGCTCGCCGAACGCCACGATCTGCCAGAACAGCGGCAGCTTCGCGGCGTCCGCGAACGCCTTCTCCGCGACCTGCTTGGCCTCCGGCGCGCCGTCCGTCTGGAAGATCACCAGCGCCGGGCCCGGGCCGCCCGCCTTCTCGTGGAGGGCGACGACCTCCTCCACCGCGCGGTGGTAGTTCGTCCGGCCCATGCGGCCGAGTCCGGCGTGCAGTTCGTCCACCCGGTTCTCGTACGAGGAGAGGGACAGCTCCCCCGTACCGTCGATCTCGGTCGAGAAGAAGACGACCTGCACGGTCGCCTTCTCGTCCAACTGCGCCGAGAGCGCGAGCGCCTGCTCGCCGAGGCGCTGGGCGCTGCCGTCCTTGAAGTACGGGCGCATGGAACCCGAACGGTCGAGTACGAGGTAGACGGTCGCGCGCTCCCCGGTCAGCCCGAGGTCCTTGAGCGCGACGCCGGCCGCCTTGTACGCGTCGACCAGGCCGGGCGCGCGGGACTTGACCCGGGCGAGGGAGAACGCGGGCTTCCCGGCCGCCTCCGGCTCGGGGGCAACCACTGCCACCGGCTCGGGGGCGGGGGCGGGGGCGGGGGCGGGGGTCGGCTCCGGTACGACGGTGGGCTCGGCCTTCACCTCGGCCTTCACCTCGGCCTTCACCTCGGCCTTGACCTCGGCCTCGGCCACCGGTTCCGGTGCGACGACCGGCTCGGGCTCGGGGGTCGGCTCCGGTACGACGGCCTCGGCCACCGGCTCGGGCTCCGCCGCGACGACCGGCGCCGGCTCCGGTACGACGACCGCCTCCGGCTCCGGCGCCTTCACCGGCTCCGGCTCCGGCGTGGACTTCTCCTGTGCCTGTGCCTGTGCCTGCGGCTGCGCCTGTGCCTGCGCCGGGACCGTCGCCGTCTTCGGCTCCTCCCGCTTCGTCTGTGCCGGTACGCTCGGCTCTGGCGTCGACGTACGCGGGTTGTCGAACGCCGCGGCGACCAGGTCGTCGGCCTTCTCCGCCTCCGACCTCTCGGACCTCTCCGGCCTCTCCGGCCGGTCCGTCTTCGTCGTGGACTTCTCCGCCGTCACTTTCGAAGCGGCGGGTGACGGCTCCTTGGCCGGTGCGGGCACCGTGGCCGCGGCCGTCGTCGTGGTCGTCGTGGTGACTGGCGTCGTGGGCTCTGGCTGATGCGTGCGCTCGGTCTGGGCCGGTACCGTCGTGGCCGCCGACTCGTCACGCTCCGCACGCTCGCGACCAAACACCTTGCGCAGCAAGCTCCGAATGCCCATGGGCGAGGCCTTTCAGATGAGTTGGGTGCGGCATATATCCGCACTTGGAACAGGGGATCCGGGGGCATACCCCGACCGGAACTCAACATCCCTGGCCACGGCGGATACGTAAGGTTAGCGGCCACCCGGCGCCCGCTCCGGCAGGGGCGCCCCGGGACCTGGAATGTGGTGACCGGGTGGCCCCCTCCGGAGCCCGGTCGACTCACATTCATTCCACGTTCACCTTGAGGCCGCTGAACCGCGTGCCTACGCGCATAGCGTCGCCGCCGTACATATCCCGACACATTGTCGGCGCAGGGCGCGCCGAGCATGGCCCATCGGAGGGGAAAGTGCGCAAACTGCTGCCGCTGCTCAACTCGCACCCGGGCGGACGTTCCGCCATGACCTGCCGTTACCGCTGCGGTGACGCGTGTTTCCACGAGACGCCCAACACCAGTGACAACGAGTACGTCGGCGACGTCATAGCCGGTGCCCTCTCCCGCCGTTCGATCATGCGCGGCGCCGCCGTGGTGACCGTCGCCGCCGCCGCGGGTACGGCCATCGTCGCGGGCACCGGCAACACTCCCGCCTCCGCCACCCCTCTCGTCGGAGGCGACAAGAGCCACGGCAACGGCGGCAAGAAGCCCGACGGCGCGCGCGGACTGCGCTTCGCGCCCGTCGCGCCCAACACCGCCGACAAGGTGACCGTCCCCGACGGCTACACGCAGAACATCGTCGTCCGCTGGGGCGACCCGATCCTGCGCGGCGCCCCCGAGTTCAACCCGAACAAGCAGACCGCCAAGGCGCAGGCCGGCCAGTTCGGATACAACAACGACTTCCTGAGCCTGCTGCCGCTCAAGCGCGAGCGCGGCAAGCAGCTCCTCGTGGCCAACCACGAGTACACCGACGAAATCCTGATGTTCAAGGGTTACGACGCCAACAAGCCCACCCGTGAGCAGGTCGAGATCGCCTGGGCCGCGCATGGTCTGTCGGTCGTCGTGGTGGACGAGCAGCCGCGCAGCGGAAAGCTCACCGTCGTCCCGCGCCACGAGCTGAACCGCCGTATCACCGTCACGACCGAGTTCCGGCTCACCGGACCGGCCGCGGGCTCCGAGCTGCTGCGCACCTCGGTCGACCGTACGGGCAAGAAGGTCTACGGCACGCTCAACAACTGCGCCGGCGGCACCACCCCGTGGGGCACGATCCTGTCGGGCGAGGAGAACTTCAACCAGTACTTCGCCAACGGATCGAGCGCCACCGACAAGCGCTACGGCATCGGCACCGCCGCCACCGAGCGCAAGTGGGAGCAGTTCGACAAGCGCTTCGACCTGAAGCAGGAGCCCAACGAGGCGCACCGCTTCGGCTGGGTCGTCGAGCTGGACCCGTACGACCCCGACTTCACGCCGCGCAAGCGCACCGCGCTCGGCCGCTTCAAGCACGAGGCCGCGCAGCCGCGCCTCACGGCCGACGGCCGGGCCGTCGTCTACATGGGCGACGACGAGAAGTTCGACTACTTCTACAAGTTCGTGTCGTCCAAGGCGATGAAGAAGGGCGACAGCCGCGCCGCCCACCAGCACAACCTCACGCTGCTGGACGAGGGCACGCTGTACGTCGCGAAGCTGACCGGCGACAGCCCGGTCGAGGACGTCGACGGCAGCGGCAAGCTGCCCAAGGACGGCGAGTTCGACGGCTCCGGCGTGTGGATCCCGCTCGCCACCGGCGACGTCTCGCACGTGCCCGGCATGACCGCCGACGAGGTGTACGTGTTCACGCGCCTCGCCGGTGACAAGGTCGGCGCCACGAAGATGGACCGCCCCGAGGACGTCGAGCCCTCGCCGCGCACCGGCCGTGTGTACGTCGCGCTGACGAACAACACCGACCGCGGCGCCGCGGGCAAGGCCCCGGCGGACGAGGCCAACCCGCGCAAGGCCAACAAGCACGGCCAGATCCTGGAGCTGGCGGAGAACTGGGACGACCCGGCGGGCGACGGCTTCGCCTGGCGGCTGTTCCTGGTCGCGGGCGACCCGAAGGACCCGGCGACCTACTTCGCGGGCTTCCCGAAGGACAAGGTCAGCCAGATCTCCTGCCCGGACAACGTGGCCTTCGACTCGCACGGCAATCTGTGGATCTCCACGGACGGCGCCCAACTCGGCTCGCACGACGGCCTGTTCGGTGTGGCGACGCAGGGGGAGCGGCGTGGTGAGCTGAAGCAGTTCCTCACCGTCCCGAACGGCGCGGAGACCTGCGGCCCGATCGTCCAGGACCGGCGCGTCCTGGTCGCCGTGCAGCACCCGGGCGAGATCGACGGCGCGACGGTCGACAACCCGCTCAGCGCGTGGCCCGACGGGCGCGGCAAGATGGTCCGCCCGGCGGTCGTGGCGGTCTGGCGCAAGGACGGCGGCGACATCGGCGTCTGAGGCGTCCGAAGTCGAAGTGCTGATCGCCGGACGGGCTGCTCCCAGCCCGTCCGGCGATTGTCATCTGCCCGGCGGTGAGTGCCACGGCAGCCGCGCGCTCAACGTGAACGTGCCGTCCACCGAGCCGTGCCGCAGCGTGCCGCCGTCGAGTTCGACGCGCTCGTGCAGGCCGGTGAGGCCCGCGCCCGCGCCGGGGATCGCCGACGCGGTCACGCCGACGGGCAGCGGATTGCTGACCTCGACCGTCACGTCGGTACGGGGGGAGCCCGCGTACACCCTGACCGTGACACGCGAACCGGGCGCGTGCTTACGGGCGTTGGTCAGGCCCTCCTGGACCACGCGGTAGGCCGTGCGCTGGAGCTGCGGGCGGGGCGGTTCGGAGTCGACCTCGGCGCCGTAGTCCACCGACTGGCCCGCCGCCCGCGCCTCGTCCACGAGGCCCTTCAGGTCGGCCATCCTCGGTTGCGGCGGGGCGGTTTCACCGCTGTCCGTGTCGGTGCGGAGCACGTACAGGACGTCGCGCAGTTCGTTCAGCGCCTGGTGCGCGTTGTCGCGGATGACCTGCGCGCTCTCGGCGATCTCGGTGCCGCTCAGCTGTACGCCGGACCCGGCTTCCGCCCGCCGTGTGCGGTACGCGAGCGCCCCGGCGTGCACGGAGAGCAGCGAGATGCGGTGTGCGAGGACGTCGTGCATCTCGCGTGCGATGGCGGTGCGTTCGGCGCGCCGGGACTCGGCGAGGCGGCGCGCGTGCTCCGTACGCTCCCGGTCGGCGTCCTCGCGCAGCTTCAGCACGAGCAGCCGGCGGGCCCGGAGCGCGCTGCCCCAGGCGAAGAAGACCAGGTAGTAGGCGAGGACGAAGACCGCGGCCGCCCAGCCGCCCTCGTACGGGACCGAGTAGATCAGTACGTACGGCGAGACGGCCGCGATCATCGCGCACAGCACCGGCAGCGAGCGCTGCCACGGGACGCGCAGCGCGAGGTTGAGGATGATCACCACGCCGGCGCCGGAGCCGGTGTTGGTCAGGGCGCCGACGGGCACCATGATCAGCCCCAGGAGGAGCGGGAAACGGCGCCGCCACCAGAGGGCGATGCAGGCGACCGCGCCGAGCGGCGCGTCCAACGCGACGATCCAGTCCGGGAGATAGTCGTACGTGGAGAGCCGGGTGGCCATCAGCGCCCACACGGCCACGGCCCACGCGAAGGCGAGAGCGTCGACGGTCCAGTCACGGGCGGTGCGGCGGACGGCGGCGCCGAGGTGTCCGTCGCCGCCCGCGCCTCGGAAGGCCAGCGCGCCGGGGAGTATCGACCTCGGTACGGAGTCGTGCTTGTCGTCGGCGCTGGTGCCGGCGCCGGTGTCGTCGCCTTCGGAGCCTTCGGAATCTTCGGCCGCTTCGCCGTCTGGATGGCCGGGGTCGGTCATGGTCCGAGCCTAAGCGGGCGCCGTCGGACGACGAAACGCCCCGCACGGGCGGCCGGAGCCGGTGCGGGGCGGCCGTCGGACGGACCGGCGGGTCAAGCGGCCGGTGCGCGGAAGCTCTCGATCAGGCTGGTGAAACTGTCGTCGGCGTGCCCGGCCGCGATACCCCGCTCGAAGATCGCCAGCACCGCTTCGGGCAGCGAGGCGTCGACCCCGGCGTCCTTGGACGTGTGCACGACGTGGTCGACGCTCGCGACGCCCATGGCGAGCCGGTCGACATCGCCCGGGTGCTCGCCCGCGTCGATGCGCGGGGCGTAGAAGCTGAAGAAGTCCGGCATCGTACGGGCCGTCTCGGAGACGTACGGCAGCAGTTCCGCCGCCTTGATCCCATGTGCCTCGGCCACTGCGAGGGAGTGCAGGAAAGCAAGCGAGGTCGTCCAGAAGACACCCATCTGGAGCTGGTAGTACAGCGCGGCCAGGCCCGGGTCCTCGCCCCGGTAGTCGGTCGATGTGAGGACTTCGAGGACCTCCCGGCTGTCCTCGAACACCTCCTTCGGGCCGCTGTAGAAGGTGACGGAATCCTGGCTCCCGATGCCGGCGGGCGGTGACGACACACCGCCCGTGAGATACCGCGCGCCGTGGCCGGCCGCCCAAGTGGCCGCCGCGCGCGCCTTGTCGGGGGTGTCCGAGCTGAGGTTGACCAGAGTCCGTCCCGGCAGCGCGTCGGTGGCGGACCCGAGGGCGGCGTACATCGCGTCGAGGTCGGTCAGGCTCAGGACCACGAACTCGCCGGCGGACAGCGCCTCGGCGGGGGTGGTGGCCAGGGTGGCGCCCCTGGCCACCAGGCCGTCGGCCCTGCTCCTGGTCCGGTTCCACACGGTCACGTCGTGGCCGCCGTCGAGGAACGTGCCGGCCATCGCGCGTCCCATCGGACCCAGGCCGACGACGGTGATCGACTGCTTCCGCATCACAACTCCTTCTGTCTGTCTCTACGGTGCTTCAGGCTCTACGGTGCTTCAGGTCTCTAAAACGATCGTTCTATCCAGCGATGAGGCTAGCAGCTCACTAGAACGACCGCTCTATTTAGTGAGAGTCGGAAACGCGTTGCCTTCCACCGACCGCCTCGCCTATCGTTGGCGGCGTCCTTGTTGTCTCCGATAGAGGTGGACGTTGCGCATCTGAGGTTCGCGATCATCACGCGGTACGGCTCCAGGCTCCTGCCTGTGCCTGTACGCCCGCGTGGATGCGACCTCGATGCATCTGCCGTCCCGGGCCCTCTCACCTCTCGGACAGCCGCATCCCGTTTCCCGGCTCAGGCCCGGTCGCCGCGTGGTCTTCGCATACGACGCCCCCATCCCACCGCGCCAGCGAGGACCACCACCATGTCCACCGCCCCGCCCCCCAGCGCCTCCCTGACCTGCTCCGCGCTCTCCTTCCAGTGGCCGGACGGCACCCCCGTCCTCGACGGGCTCTCCCTCGGCGTCGGCCGGGGCCGCAACGGTCTCGTCGGAGCCAACGGCACCGGCAAGAGCACACTCCTGCGGCTGATGGCGGGCGAACTGCGCCCCTCGGCCGGCTCGGTCTCCGTCGGCGGCAGCCTCGCCTACCTGCCGCAGAACATCACCCTCGACACCGCCCTCCGCGTCGACCAGGCACTCGGCATCGCCGAACGACGGGCGGCGGTGCGCGCCATCGAGAGCGGAGACGTACGCGAAGAACACTTCGAGACGGTCGGCGAGGACTGGGACGTCGAGGAACGCGCCGTCGCCACACTCGGCTCCCTCGGGCTCGGCGCGATCGACCTGGACCGCACCGTCGGCGAGATCTCCGGCGGCGAGACGATCCTGCTGCGCCTGGCCGCGCTGCTCCTGGAGCGTCCCGACGTCCTCCTGCTGGACGAGCCGACGAACAACCTCGACCTGGCGGCCCGCGCCAGACTCTACGAAGCCGTCGACTCCTGGCGCTCCGGCGTGCTGGTCGTGGTGAGCCACGACCGTGAACTGCTGGAGCGCGTCGACCGGATCGCCGAGCTGCGCGCCGGCTCGGTGAGCTGGTACGGGGGCGGCTTCTCCGCGTACGAGGAGGCGCTGGCCATCGAGCAGGAGGCGGCCGGCCGCATGCTGCGCACCGCCGAGGCGGACGTACGGCGCCAGAAGCGGGAGCTGGAGGAGACGCAGATCAAGAACGCCCGTCGGCAGCGCCAGGACAAAAAGCTCAACGCGCAGCGCAAGGCATCCCGGATCGTCGCGGGCGGACTGAAACGTGCCGCGCAGGAGTCGGCGGGCAAGTCGCGGGTCCTGCAGGAGGAGCGGCTGAGCGACGCGCGCGAGCGGCGCGAGGAGGCGGCGGACGCGATCCGCGACGACGCCGAGATCCGGGTGAGCCTGCCCCGTACCGCCGTACCCGCGGGCCGTACGGTCCTGACCCTGCACGAGGTACGGCCCCGCCACGGGCGGCTGCGGGAAGGGACCCTCGACGTACGTGGTCCCGAACGGATCGCCCTCGTCGGACGCAACGGCTCCGGCAAGACGACCCTGCTGCGCACGCTCACCGGGGAACTCGCGCCGCTGTCGGGGGAGGCGAAGACCTTCGTGCCGTCGCGGTTCCTGCCGCAGCGGCTCGACGTGCTCGACCCGGAGCTGAGCGTCGCGGCGAACGTCGCGCGCCTGGCACCCGGCACCACGGACAACCACATCCGCTCGCAGCTCGCGCGCTTCCTCTTCAAGGGCGCGCGGGCGGAGCAGCTCGCCGGCACGCTGTCGGGCGGCGAACGCTTCCGCGCGGCGCTGGCCGCGATGATGCTCGCCGCGCCGGCCCCGCAACTGCTGATGCTCGACGAGCCGACGAACAGTCTCGACATCGCGAGCGTGCGGCAGTTGACGGGCGCGCTGGAGTCGTACGAGGGCGCGCTGCTGATCGCGAGCCACGATCTGCCGTTCCTCGAATCGGTGGGGATCACGCGCTGGCTGGTGGTCGGGGAGGAGCTGCGGGAGACCTCGGCGGAGGAGGTGCGGGACGCGCTTTCGGATACGGCGACCGACTCCTCGGCGCCCGAGGAGGACACGCTCTAAGCTCGACGGCATGGCTGCTGCTGAAGCTCATGCCGGGACCGGGGACCAGGGGACCGTACGCGCCGACGTCTGGATCTGGTCGGTGCGGCTGACCAAGACCCGCTCCCAGGCGGCGTCCGCGTGCCGCGCCGGCCACGTCCGCGTCAACGGGGAGCGGGTGAAGCCCGCGTACGCGATCAAGCCGGGCGACGAGATCCGGCTCCGGCACGCGGAGCGCGAGCGGGTCGTCGTGCTGACACGGGTCGTACGGAAACGGGTGGGCGCCCCGGTGGCGGTCCAGTGCTACGTGGACAACAGCCCGCCGCCCCCGCCGCGCGAGTTCGCGGGCCCGGTGGCGGTACGGGAGCGCGGCGCGGGCCGCCCGACGAAGCGCGAGCGGCGGGTGCTGGACGAACTCCAGGGCCACTAGGGCCTGTCTTCAAAGTAGCGCCGTCCGCCCGTAGGGCGGGGCCTGCGGCGGCTGGTGCGGTGCATCGCAAGGCGGAGGATCGGCCTCGTACTGGGCGTACTTGGTCGACTCCGACAACGCGGCGAGGTGCCGTGCCAGGCGTCGCAGGCCAGGCGGGACTTTGAAGACAGGCCCTAGGCCGTGTCGGGCTGTCCGGGCCAGGAGCCGTTCCGTCCGAGAGACGAGTGAAGGGTAGCCGCACACAGTCACCTTCCGTGCGCGGACAGTAAAAGTCCCTGTCGTGGGGAAGGTCATCTTCATGAACCACGACTGTGACCAGCACATGAGGCTTCGGCTCCCCCGTCATCCCCGCAGCGTCGGCCGTGCGCGGGAGGCCCTGCGGGGGCTCATGGGTCTGCCGGGGGAGCTGGGCGACACGGCCGCGTTGCTGCTGTCGGAGTTGGTCACCAACGCGCTGCGGCACGGGTCGCCACCGGGGCGGGAGATCGCGGTCACCGTACAGAGGTCCGACGGGCTGCTGCGGATGGAGGTCGAGGACGCGGGGGACTCGCTGCCCCGGCCGCGTACGCCCGACCCCATCGACGAGTGCGGGCGCGGGCTGGCCCTGGTCGCCGCACTCGCGGACGACTGGGGGGTGGCGCCGAGGCAGGGGCCGGGGAAGCGGGTCTGGGTGACGCTGAAGGCACCGGACTACTGAGCGGCCACGTGCCTCGCCGGTGCCCGGTCACCGGCGGGGCGACGTGATCGCCTGCGCCGACCGGAGCTCCTGCCGCAGCGGCGCGAGCACCCCCTTCTCGTCGTCGGCCGCCGACCACCCCTTGCGTACGTCCACCAGGACGACACTGGAGCGCACCCGCGCCGCCAGCTCCCGCAACTGCCTCTCCGCGTCCGCGATCTCGGCCGCGCCGGGCGGCGGCGCCCCGTGGTTGACGCGTACCCGCGCCGCCGTCGTCGCGTCGATGATCCGCTCCAGCGCGACGACCAGCGGCCACCAGGCGGCGGCGCGCGTGCCGGTGGGGGGTGGTTCGGTGAGCGCGCGCTGGAACTCGGTGCGTACGACGGACAGGTCGCGGTAGATCACGCGCCGCCGCCGCACGCGCTCGGCCTGGTTCGCCGCCGCCTCCGTCTCTGTCTCCGTCTCTGTTTTCGCCCCCGCCCCCGCATCCTCCTCGGCCGCCGGAAGACCGGTGGTCGGGCCGAAGGCGTACGCCAGGTAGTCCGCCGTGTCCTCGACGGCGTCCGCCAGCCGGTCGCCGATCCGGGTGTGCCAGCTCTCCGGCCAGAGCAGATAGCCCGCGATCAGCGCGATCGCGCAGCCGATGAGACTGTCCACGAGACGCGGCACGACCAGCGCGAACCCCTCGTGGTTGAGCACGTCCGAGAGCAACAGGATCACGGGTGTGATGGCCGCCGTCTGGAAGCCGTAACTCTTCGCGGAGAGCGCCGGGATGAACGCGGCGAGCACCAGCATCACCGGCACGTCCCACCAGCCGCGCGGTACGTGCGACAGCACGGCCGCCGCGACGACGAGACCGGCCGCCGTACCGAGCGCGCGCAGGACGGCGCGCGAGAAGACGGAGCCGAAGTCCGGTTTGAGGACGAAGGTGACGGTGAGGGCGACCCAGTACGAGCGCGGTACGTCGATCAGCGACACCAGGGACTGCGCGAGACCGATGCAGAGCGCGAGGCGCAGCCCGTAGCGCCAGGACGACTCGCTGAACAGCACGTCGCGCCCGGCGCGCCGGATCCGGACGCCGAGCGCGGCGGGGCGGCCGAGGCGGTCGTCGACGTTGTACGGGTCGGGGTCGGCCTTGTGCACGACGGACGCGGCGTGCCGCAGCGCGACGTCGACGGCGCGTTCGGAGGGGGTTTCGGGCGCCGGCAGGTCGAGGTCGGCGCCGCCGAGCCTGCTCTCGTCGATCGCCTGCGCCAACTCCCGTACGGCGGCCGGGATCTCGTCCGGCAGCGGGTGGCGCCGCAGCTGCGCGGCGGGCGCGGCCTCGACCAGCGGGATGAGCACGTTGAGCTGCGAGAGCAGCCGTACGAGGGGGCCGCGCCTGCCGTGGTCGCGGGCGCGCCGGGCGAGGACGAGGTCGTACGCCTGGTTCAGCGCCTCGGTGACGGCCTGCCGCTTCGTGTCGTAGTCGCCGTCCTCGCGGGCCGCGGATTCCAGCAGGTCGGCGCAGGCGCGGTAGGCGTCGGCGACGGCGGTCCGTTCGGCGATCCGGCCGCGGAAGGGCCAGCCGAGCAGGGACAGCACGAGCACGAAGAGGCCGCCGCAGGCGAGCAGCAGCGGGGCCACCCACCAGGGGTGGGGCATCGGGAGACCGGCGCCGACGACGGCGTTGAGGAGCAGGAGCAGCCCGGAGACGGAGGCCACCGCGCCGATCGAGGAGATCATCCCGGACACGAGCGCGACGAGGGTCAGCGCGACGACGGCGAGCCAGCCCCGGTCGAAGACGAGGGTGCCGAGGGTGACGCCGAGCGCGCCGAGGAGCTGGGGGATCGCGATGTTCAGTATCCGCAGCCGGTAGGCGTCGGCGGTGTCGCTGATCACGCCGGACAGGGCGCCCATGGCGGCGAGGGCGCCGTAGGTGGGCCGGTCGTAGGCGAGCCCCACGGCGAGCGGGGTGGTCAGCGCGACGGCGGCGCGGACGACGGCGGCCCGGGGGATGGGGGCGGCCTTCGGGCGCAGGCCGCTGAGCAGCCACTCGGGGGGCGCGAGCCGGGCCGTCGGACGGGCGGGGCGGGGAGGGATCACGGTGGCCACAGTGACGTATGGGGGGTGGGGCTGTCAGCCCTGGGGCCTCAGGGCCTGTCCGAGTTGCCGGGGGGCGTCGGCGGGTGTGCCCTGGAAGAGGGGCGAGCGGGAGGAGTTCTCTGCCATGGCCACACAGGCACCGACGTCCAGGCCCACCACCGGACCGCGGCACGCGCGCCCGTCGCGCTTCCAGGGCTTCTTCGGGTCCTCCGGGTCCTCCGGGCGTACGAAGCCCCCGATCCCCCTCCGCGCCATCGCGGTGCCGGTCACGCTGGGCATCCTCTACGGCATCTGGGCGCCGTTCATCCAACGCCACGGCGGCCCGCTCAACGCCCTGCAGATCGCCCTCGGCCTGATCTCCGGGCTGGCGCTGGCCGGGCTCGTCTTCGTACTGATGCGGCTTCCCACGACGATCGAGCCCGAACTGCGGGCCGCGGCCTTCGGCGTGGTGGCGGGCATGTCCGTGGGATTCCTGCACAGCCTCACGTACGCGAGCGTGCTGCGGTCCTCCGGCATCGGGCTGGCGGTGGGCGGGGCGACGGCGATCGCGGTGTTCTACTACTTCCACACGCGGGAAGCCTGAGTGGCGGGGGCCGCGGGGGAGCCGGTGACGGAGTGGGTGGCCGAGCCGTACGGATTCCTGATCCCGGTGGCGGTCCACTTCGACGAGCTGGACTCCTTCCGGATGCTCTACAACAGCCGGTACGGCGTGCTGGTCGAACGTGCCTGGATCGCGTACTGGCAGCAGCGGGGACTGGCCTACACGACGGACTGGACCCCGCTCCCGGACTCCTTCAACGTCGTCAAGGAATTCCGGATCACCTTCGAGGCGCCGATCGACCACCCCGGCGAGTACGGCGTCCGCATCTGGATCGAACGGATCGGCCGTACGTCGCTCACGTACGGCTTCCGCGTCTGCTCGGCGGACGGCGGGCCGACGACGTACGCGTACGGCATGCGCACGCTGATCCACGTGGACCCGGAGACGCGGCGTCCCACGGAGTGGAGCGAGGAGGCCCGGAAACTGGCGGCCGAACTGCTCCGCCCGGCCCCGGCGGTCTGACGGCGGTCTGACGGCGGCCGGCGGCGGCGTGCGCCGGGCCCTGGGTCGGGACCCGAACGGCGAGCGTCGGCGGTCGATCGGAACGAGCCGGGCTCGGGTGTGACGGTCAGCCCGCCGCACCGTCCAGGAGCCAGTGGTAACGCAGCCGCAGCGCCCGCTCCGTCGCTGCGGTCGCCGAGCCCAGCACGACCGCGGCGTTGAGCCACACCGGCAGGTCGAAGGGTGAGTTGAACGTCCCGAGGGTCGGCGGAAGGGCCTTCTCGACGAGTTGCGGGACGAGGATCGCCAGCGAGACGAGGAGCATGACCACTGAGAGGGAGCCGATCACGCGGCTCAGCGCCGGATGCGCGCGGTCGAGGTACGCGCGGCGGCCCTCGGCGGAGTCGCGGTCCGGGACCAGTTGGTGCTCGGTGCCCTCGGTGGTGACGTAATGACAGCGCTTGAGCCCGAAGGCGCTCATCCTCACCTCCACCCTGCCGCCTTCGACGGGAAAGCGGGCGGGCAGCTTGGACCGGGCGTGATGGCGGCCGTCGAGATACAGATCGGCCCGCAGCTCGCCCGTCTCCTTGTCCCCCCAGCGGCGGACGTCGACGGCGTACACGGTCCGCCGACCGTCCAGGCCCGTCAGCCGGAGGTAGAAAAGCACCCGGCCGACCAACTGCCACCAGCGGAAAGGCTTCAGCGGTCGGCCATCCCCGGGTTTGACCCGCCTCGCGGCCCGACGCTGGTTCCACTCCTTGAGCATGCGTCCCCTCCTCCACTCTTCCGGCGCGGTGAGTTCAAGTGTTCTTCCGCGGCCGTCGCACGGGCGGTGACATTCGTCATCGATTCGCCATGCGTTCTCGCCGCACCTCGGCGGCCGCACCGCGGAGCCGCCTCGGTCCGGAGAGCTGGCCACCCCGGTCCGTCCTCGCGCGCCCGCCAGATCTGATCTGGCG
>NZ_JBHUZM010000167.1:0-14678 GCF_042667665.1 Streptomyces sp. NPDC057307
CCGCCCGGCTGTGCCGGGCGGCCCCCTTCCGGTGGTGCTGCCGCGTCAGGGGGACTCGGGGGAGCCCTGGTGGGCGGTGTCGGCGGACTGCTGCTGGCCGGCGCTCTGCTCGTTCGTGGCGTTCGCCGAGGGGACGAACCACATGAGGCAGAGCAGGATTCCGGCGGCTATGGCCGTCAGCAGCGGTCGGCGTACGACGGACACGTACACGTAATCGATCTCCCTTGGGAAAACGCCGAATTGGCTGGGTGCGCTGATGCTAGTGAAAGCAGCGGGTCGCGGGAAAGTCGCCCGGGGGAAGAGGCTTACTCTC
Source organism: Streptomyces sp. NPDC057307 (assembly GCF_042667665.1). NCBI lineage: Bacteria > Bacillati > Actinomycetota > Actinomycetes > Kitasatosporales > Streptomycetaceae > Streptomyces > Streptomyces sp. NPDC057307. Next base: position 314 of record NZ_JBHUZM010000167.1, read on the forward strand.
CGGTTATGAGCACTCCTGAGACCTCCCGTTTTGTACGGCTGCACGTTGAATTGGTGCTGGAGATCAGCGACCCGGAACAGCTGACCGCCGCCGCCCTGACCCGTATCGCCTCGGACGATTCGATGCCGGACGAGGAACGTGACCATGCCCGCTCGGCGGTACGGGAGGACGAGGCGGAGGCCCTGGCGTATCTCGTCGAGCCCTCGGAGCTGGTCGGCGAGGTGCCCGGGGTGGAACTCGCGCAGGCGTCGTGGAGCAGTCAGCAGATCGACTACGACCCGGAGGCCGTGGAATGGGATCTGGACGAGGAGGGCGGCGAGGACGGCGACAACGAGGACCTGGACGGCGTCGGAAGCGGGGATCTCGGGCGGCCCGGCGTGGTTTAGCTCACGAGCGTGACACCCTTGGCCCCGGGACGCCGTCGAAAGCGGACCGGGGCTTACACATGTGCTGCCCGTGTACATCCCGGAGTACGAGTGGCGTTGCCCACATCTTCGTCCGATGTGGAACCGGACGAACCGGTACGGGTGTTCTTAAAGGTCAGTAGGCAGGGAATCGGCAACGATGGAGAAGCGTGTGATGACGAACGGCAAGCGGCGCAAGGGCCTGACGGCCGCGTCCGCACTGCTCGGCGGGGTGCTGGTGCTCTCGGCCTGCAGCAGTGGCGACGGTGATAAAGACTCCGGAGCCGAGCGTTCGAAGGATTCGCAGGCGCAGGTGGACGAGGCCGCGGCGAAGGACACCTCCGAGGCCCAGATAGCCATCTCGCCCAAGAACGGCGCCGACAACGCGGGCATCAACAACGACGCGAAGGTCACCGTCACCAAGGGCACGCTCACCAAGGTCGACATGACCACCGCCGACGGGGCCGTCGTCAAGGGCACGCTGGCCGCCGACGCGAAGAGCTGGAAGCCGGACGGCCAGCTGGAGCGCTCCACCACGTACAAGATCACCGCGACGGCGAAGGACTCCAAGAACCGCGAGGCTCACGAGAACTCGTCCTTCACCACCGTTTCGCCGAACAACAGCTTCATCGGCAACTTCACCCCCGAGGACGGCTCGACCGTCGGCGTCGGCATGCCGGTCTCGCTCAACTTCGACAAGGGGATCACCAACAAGGCCGCCGTACAGGGCGGGATCACCGTGACGTCGAGCAGCGGCCAGGAAGTCGTCGGCCACTGGTTCAACTCGCAGCGCCTCGACTTCCGCCCCGAGCAGTACTGGCAGGGCGGCTCCACCGTCACGCTGAAGCTGGCGCTCGACGGCGTCGAGGGCGCGGACGGTGTCTTCGGGGTCCAGCAGAAGACGGTCACCTTCAAGATCGGCCGTAACCAGGTCTCCACGGTCGACACCAAGGCCAAGACCATGACCGTCCAGCGGGACGGCAAGACGATCAAGACGATCCCGATCTCCGCCGGCTCCCCGGACAACCCGACGTACAACGGTCAGATGGTGATCTCCGAGAAGTTCAAGGAGACCCGGATGAACGGTGCGACGGTCGGCTTCACGGACGACGACGGCAAGGGCGAGTACGACATCAAGGACGTGCCGCACGCCATGCGGCTGTCCACGTCGGGCACCTTCATCCACGGCAACTACTGGGGTGACGACTCGATCTTCGGTTCGTCCAACACGAGCCACGGCTGCGTCGGTCTGAACGACGCGAAGGGCGCGAACGACCCCGACCAGATGGGCGCCTGGTTCTTCAACCAGTCGATCGTCGGTGACGTGGTCATCGTCAAGAACTCCCCGGACAAGACCATCCAGCCCGACAACGGCCTCAACGGCTGGAACCTGAGCTGGGCGGACTGGCAGGCCGGCTCCTCCGCCTGATCTTCTCCGTTCCCTGCTTCGTCCACTGCGGCGGCACCCCGGTCGGGTGCCGCCGCGGCGCGTTCACCGGGGCTGATGAGGATTGTGTGGCTTCCCGCGCAACCGATGGCCTGGGAAGTGTGTCTCACTGTCCGGAAAGCCCGCACAACTCGGGGGCGCGGGGCGGGTAGTGAGCGTAGGTTCGGATCATGCTGATGACTCTGGGAACCCCGCCGTCCGAGGCGGAGACAGACGCCTGGCATGACGTGATCGCGGCTGCCCATCTCCAGGACGTGCCCGCCTCCGTCCCGGAACCGGGCCGCACCGAGACCGCGGGGAAGCTGCGTGTGCAGTCGCCCAACGCGCGGATGCTGCATCTGGTGTGGGCCGCCCCCGACGGGTCGTACGACGGCGTCGCCACGCTGCTCCTGTTCACCGAGGAGAGCAATCGGCACACGGCCTTTCTCGACGCCCTGGTCGTCCGCCCGGAGGCCCGCCGCCGCGGCGTGGGCGCCCAGCTGTGGGGCGCGATACGGGCCGAACTGACCGCCGACGGGCGCAGTTCGGTCTCCACCATGCTCGAACTGGGCGGCGCCGGTGAGGCGTTCGTCGACGGCCTCGGCTTCAGCAAGGTGCTGCCGCTGGCCTGGTACGTCCAGCGGGTCCCGGAGGCGAACGCGGAGCTGCCCGAGGCGCGGCTGCCCGACGGCTACCGCTTCGTGGACTGGGAGGGCGTCGTACCGGACGCGCTGGCGGACGAGTTCGCGCGGGCGCACGAGGTCATGGAGGACGCCCCCAGCGGCGACATGGACGAGCAGACGCCGAGCTGGGACAGGGAGCGGGTACGTGGCGCCGCCCGGCTCGTCGACGACCGGGGCGGCATCCTGCTCACCTCGGTGGTGCTCGCGGACGGGGACGGCACGGGAGCCGGGAGCGTCGTCGCGTACACCGAACTCGTCCTGCGCGACCCGTCCCACACCCGGGCGCTCCAGTACGACACGGTGGTCGTCCCGGAGCACCGCGGGCGCGGACTCGGCCGGGCGGTCAAACGTCATCTGCTGGGCACGCTCGCCGAACGCCACCCCGGCGTACGGGAGATCAGCACCAGCGTCGCCGACGACAACGCGCCGATGCTGGCCGTGAACGCGGCGCTCGGCTACCGGCGCGAGCGGCCGGTCGGGATCTTCCAGGCCAAGCTCTAGGCCCTGTCCGGCGGGCGGCGGGCCCGTCTCAGTTCTCCGGCACCGTCCTTCCCGCCCGCAACTCCAGCCGGTCGCCGGTGAATTCGCTCCGGAAGCGGCGGTCGTGCGAGACGACGACCACGGCCCCCTCGTAACCGACGAGCGCCCGCTCCAGCTCCTCCACCAGGCTCAGCGCCACATGGTTCGTCGGCTCGTCCAGGATCAGCAGATCGGCGGGCCGGGTCAGCAGCCGGGCCAGTTCGAGCCGCCGCCGCTGCCCCACCGAGAGCCCGGCCACGGGCACGGGCAGATCCTCCGCACGGAACAGCCCCAGAGCCAGCAGCTCGTCGGTGTGCTCCTCGGGCAGCCCCCGGCGGCCCGCCGCGAACGCGCCCAGCAGCGAGAGCCGTGAGTGCGCGGACGCGGTCGCCAACTCCTGTGCCAGATAGCCGACGTGAGCCGTACGGCGCGCGGTGCCCGCGTCCGGCGTGAGATCCCCGGCCAGCACCCGCAGCAGCGTCGTCTTGCCGGCGCCGTTGGGCCCGTCGACCAGCAGCCGCGTCCCGGCCTTCACCTGGAGCGAATCCAGCCGCAGCCGGTCCCCGACCACGATCCCGGACAGCTCGGCCAGCAGCCCGTCCGCCCCGGTGGTGGCCGGGACAGCGGCGAACGTGAGCGGTTCCGGCGGGGCGGGAACCGGCTCCCGTTCCAGCCGCTCCAGCCGTACCCGCGCCGCCCTGACCTGCCCGGACAGCTTCGCCTCGTGCGAGCGCCGGTGCTTGCCGAAGCCCTGCTGCGGATCCTTCCCGGTCGTCGCGAGCCGCTGCCCGGCGGCGGCGACCAGCTCCTTCGTGCGGGCCAGATCGTCCAGCCACTCCTGGTGGTCCTGCTCCCAGCGGCGGCGGGCGGCGGCCTTGGCCGTGCGGTAACCGGTCCAGCCGTCGCCGTACCGCGTCACGGCGCGGGTGTCCCGGTCGACCTCCAGGATCGTCGTCGCGACCCGCTCCAGGAACGCGCGGTCGTGGGTGACGGCGACCACCGTGCCGCGGTGCGCCCGGAGTTGCTCCTCCAGATAGGTGGTGGCCCGGAGATCGAGATGGTTGGTCGGCTCGTCGAGCAGCAGCAGTTCGGGCGCCGAGGCGAGGACGCAGGCCAGCGCCACCCGGGACTGCTCCCCGCCGGAGAGCGACCCGAGCGGGCGGTCCCGGCCGACATGGGCGAGCCCGAGTCCGTGCAGGGCGGCGTCCACGCGGGCGTCCGCCTCGTAGCCGCCGCGGTCCTCGTAGGCGGTCAACAGATCGCCGTACGCGAGCAGTTCGGCGTCGGTGGCGTCCGCGAGCGCGGCCTCGGCGGCCCTGATCCGGCGTTCGAGGTCCCGCAGGTCAGCGAGGGCGGCGTCGACGGCGGCCTGGACGGTCCGCCGGGGGTCGAGCCCGAGGGTCTGGGTGAGATGCCCGACCCCGCCGGGGAAGCGGACGGTGACCTCGCCGCCGTCCGGTGCCTCGGCCCCGGCGAGCAGCCGGAGCAGGGTGGACTTGCCGGAGCCGTTCTCCCCGATGACACCGGCCTTCTCACCGGGCCGGACGGAGAGTGACACCTGATCGAGGACGGTCCGGTCGCCGTACGACTTGGAGACGTCTTTCATCGACAATTGGGCGCGTTCGCGCATGGTTCTTCCCTGAAGGTGACATGCCCGCGAGCGTGCGCGCGTCGGCGCACGGCGAGGCTGCGTGATGTCGGACGGGCGGAGAGGGGGACGCCGGCGGTCCTCAAGAGGACCTGGGCCTAGGCGTCCGTGCCCGGAATCAGCGGAAGAAGTAGTACGAGTACACACCCATGCCGGCGAGTGTAACGAGGGACGCCGGAGGGCGCCCCGCAATTTACGCCCGCCCCCCGGGCTACAGCTTCGCGGCCAGCTCGAAGGCGTGGGCCGACACCCAGGTGTACGCGGCCCGCACCTCGTCCACCACGCCCCGCTCGCGCAGCGCGGTCATCGCCGGGTCGCCCCGGTCGGCGGCCTCGTCGATGCCGCGCCGGCAGCGGTCCTGCCACCAGAGGATCGTGCGGACGATGCCGTCCCGGTCGTCCAGTCCGTAGGCGTCGCAGACCAGGGTGATCCGGCGGGCCGCGTCGGCGACGTCGGGGATACGGGGGCCGAGGTCGAGGAACTGCCAGCAGAGATGGGCGACGTCGTGGATACGGTCGCCGGGGGCGGCGAGGTCCCAGTCGACGAGGGCCACGGGCAGTCCGTCGGCGTAGACCGTGTTCCTGGGCGACAGATCGTTGTGGCACACCACTTCGCGCCCGTCGGCGAGCGGTGATCCGGCCGTCAGGTCGTGGAACTCCCGTACGAGCCGCGCGACCCGCGCCAGTCGCGCGTCCGACACCGGCAGACCGACCTCCCCCTCGATATGACCGAGCACCTCCCGCCCCTGCTCGTCCACACCCCGGTACCGGGGCGCCCCGCCCCAGCCCCGCTCCTCGAACAGCCCCAGCAACTTCCTTGTGTACGCGGCCTGTCGGGCCGACAGCTGGGAGGAACGGCGCACGGTGTCCCCGACACGTACGACCTGATTGATGAATCCACCGGGCAGAGGAGTCTCGTCCATACCCCCACGATGCCAGGCCCCCGCTCCGTCCGGCTCCGGCAGCCGCCTCAACGGGCCGGAGGCCGGCCCCGGCCGCACCCCGTCATACCCCGTTACGGATCCGGGTGCGCGCGTCCGTGCCGCGTATCGCCGTCGTACGCGTCGATGTGAAGAACTCCGCCGGATCACGGCGGGTACGCCAGGGCAGGGCGTTCACATAGCCGTCGACCAGGCGGAACTGCTCCAGGGCCTCCTCGTGCCGGCCCTGCCGGGTCAGGAAGTACGCCAGCAGATGCCGCAGCTCCGGCAGGCGCGGGTGGTCCCGCGGCGCCGTCTCCGTGTCCGCCAGCGCCGCGTCGACCAGAGCCGTCAGCCGCGGGCTCGTGCGGTCACGCGCGCTCGCCGTCGCGTCGTGGTGGTCGAACCAGGCGATCAGCGGGAACGCCGTCATCAGCGTGCCCAGCGGCGCGTCGGCCGTCGCCTGGGCCGCGAACTCCTCCGCCAGCTCCGCCGAGCCGTGCCACCGCGCGCTCCAGTACTCCATCGCCGCCTCGTGCGCCCCGTACAGCGGCGCCGACGTGGGATGCGGCGTACGGGCCGTGATCTCCGCCCACAGCTCGCGCATCTGCTCCGGGCCGTAGCCGACGCCCAGCGCCGTACGGATCTCGACGATGTACGGCGACGGGTCCTCCGGGCCCAGGGCCGCCGCGCGGGCGGTGTCGGCGCGGGCGCCCGGCAGCAGTTCGTGGAAGCTGTCCGCCTGCTCGGGCGTGGTGTGCCTGGCGTACGGCGAGCCCCGCAGCAGCCACGCGCGCGAGACCGTGGCCGACGCCTGGACCAGCTCCGCGTCCACGTCGGGGGAGCCGTCGGAGCCCGTCGCGCGCCACGCCCGCAGCCAGGAGTCCTCCTGCGCCGCCGCCTCGCCCAGCACCCGGACGTAGAGCGCGCGGCGCTCCCAGTCCCGGTCCTTGCCCGTCGCGGCCAGCAGCTCCGCCGCCGGCCTCCAGCGGTCCGCCCGCGCCTCGGCCAGGGCGTGCTCCAGGGCGGCGTCCGCGCCCGCGAGTTCCGTGTTCTGCCGGTCTCTGGGGAGCAGTCCCAGCTCCGCCTCCGTACCGACGAGCGAGGACACACTCCGGCGGGCCTTCAGCCAGAACCAGATGCCGAACGCGAAGAGGACGAAGGGCAGAACGCGTGCCATGGGATGGCCCCCAGGGGTACGGAGAACAGGTGAAGAGATGGTGTGGGGGATCTGCGGAGTATGCACCACCGCAGGTCAGCCGGGCAATGGTGCCTCTCGCTGTCCGGGTCCCGGCCGCGCTCCCCGGCGCGGCGGCCGCGGGGCCGGAGCCACTACCGCGGCAGCGTCGCCGGATTGCCGCCGTTCGCCTCGTAACCCGCCACCGCCAGTGCCCGGTACGTCGCGTACTGCGCCGCCGGGTCCTCGTCGACCGTCCACGGCAGCGCGCCGACGTAGCCGTCCACCCGTACGAGCTGGTGCATCGCCTCCGACCAGCGACCGCCGCCCACCAGGAAGTGGATCAGCAGATGCCGTACGTGCGCGAGCATCGGGTCGTCGGGGCGGGCCGCGTGCACCGCGTAGAGCGCGCCCTCCATGGCCTTCGACACCACCGCGCTGCCGTAGAAGTCCCGGACCAGCGCGACCTCCGGCAGATGCTCGTACACCGCGAACAGCGGCAGCGCGGCCAGCAGCGAGCCCTTCGGGGCCCGCGCCGCCGACGCCGTCGCGAACCGGTCCGCCTCCTCGCGTGAGCCGTGCCACTTCTCGCACCAGTAGTGCAGCGCCGCCAGATGCGCGCCCATGTGGTCCGGCGCGCGGTCGATGATCTTCGCCCACAGCTGGTCGAACCGCTCGTGCGGATAGCCGAGCCCACGGGCCACGGCCAGCTCCACGATGTACGGCACGGGGTCGCCGGGCGACAGCAGCGCCGCGTCGCCGCAGACCGAGCGCGCCTCCTCCAGGATGATCCGGAACTCGTCCGTGCCCGCCGCCGACGACCGCCAAGCCTGTTGAACCAAGAATTCCGCGTGAATCTGCGCGCCACCCGCGTCCTTCGGCGAGTCCGCGCGCCACGCCCGCAGCCACGCGCCGCCGACGCCCGGCTTCTGCTGGAGTTCCAGCGACGCGGCGCCCGCGAAAGCCTGCACACGCTGCCAGCGCACCTCGCCCTCCTTGGCCGTCCCGGCGAGCAGCTGCGCCGCCGCCCGCCAGTCCTGGGTGCGCTGTACGACATCGAGTACGTCGAGAAGGTCCTGGTCAGGACCGGGCAGCCGGACATCGAGGTCCTCCTGCCGGACGAACTCGTACGCGTCCGGGTCGGCGGCGTCGGGCGAACCGGGCGCGACCTGGCGTATGCCGCCCCGTCGGCGCCGCACGAACGGGCCGACGACCGCCGCCACCAGGCCCATCGCGATCAGGAACCAGAGAATCTCCATACGTTCCATTGTCCCGGACGCGGACCGCGCTCTGGGCGGGCCCCCGGCCCGCTACCCTCGGGGCTCATGAGCGACCAGCACAGCTTCGAGACCATCGCCATCCACGCGGGGAACACACCTGATTCCCTCACCGGCGCGGTCGTACCCCCCATCTATCAGGTGTCCACGTACAAGCAGGACGGCGTGGGCGGACTGCGCGGCGGCTACGAGTACAGCCGCAGCGCCAACCCCACGCGCTCCGCGCTGGAGGAGAACCTGGCGGCCCTGGAGGGCGGCCGGCGCGGGCTCGCCTTCGCGTCGGGCCTCGCCGCCGAGGACTGCCTGCTCCGTACGCTGCTGTCGCCGGGCGATCATGTCGTGATCCCCAACGACGCGTACGGCGGCACCTTCCGGCTCTTCGCGAAGGTCGTCTCGCGCTGGGGCGTGGAGTGGTCGGTGGCCGACACCTCGGACCCGGCGTCCGTACGGGCGGCTCTCCGGCCCCGTACGAAGGCGATCTGGGTCGAGACCCCGTCGAACCCGCTCCTGGGCATCAGCGACATCGCGGCCCTCGCCGAGGTCGCGCGCGGCGCCGGCGCGCGGCTCGTCGTGGACAACACCTTCGCGAGCCCCTACCTCCAGCAGCCGCTCGCCCTGGGCGCCGACGTCGTCGTGCACTCGACCACCAAGTACATGGGCGGTCACTCGGACGTCGTCGGCGGCGCGCTGGTCACCGCGGACGACACGCTCGGCGAGGAACTCGCCTACCACCAGAACGCGATGGGCGCGATCTCCGGTCCGTTCGACGCCTGGCTGGTGCTGCGCGGCGTGAAGACGCTCGCCGTGCGGATGGACCGCCACAGCGAGAACGCGACGCGCGTCGCCGAGATGCTGGTGCGGCACCCGAAGGTCTCGAAGGTCTACTACCCGGGCCTGCCCGACCACGCCGGGCACGAGGTCGCGGCCAAGCAGATGAAGTCCTTCGGCGGCATGGTGTCCTTCCAGGTCGTCGGCGGCGAGCAGACGGCGATCGAGGTCTGCGGCAAGGCGAAGGTCTTCACGCTGGGGGAGTCCCTCGGCGGTGTCGAGTCGCTGATCGAGCACCCGGGACGGATGACACACGCCTCGGTGGCGGGCTCCGCGCTGGAGGTGCCGGACGACCTGATCAGGCTGTCGGTGGGCATCGAGTCCGGCGACGATCTGCTGACGGATCTTCAGCAGGCGCTCGCCTGACGGTAGTTGGGGGCGGTCACCAGCCCTCCAGCGGCGGGGTCTTCTGGGACGGCGGGACCGTCCACGGCTCCACGACCGACGCCCACACCGCGAAGACGATCACGACCACCACGACGAAGGACCAGAACAGCAGGCGCACGGTGCGCCTGCGGTTCAGGGCGCGGACGCCACGGGCGGCCGCGCGGGCCGGCAGATCGACGGGGACCGGCGGATGCGGCAGATCGAGCATCCGGCGGACCTCGTCCTCCTTCCGGCTGTGGCCGCTCATGGCGCGGCCTGCCGGGAGTGCGGCGGGAGCAGCGACAGCGGCCAGTGCGGGGCCGGCCGGCGGGGCGGCGGGGGCTGCCGCATCGCGGAGACCGCCCGCGCGCAGATCGCGCGCACCCGCTCGACCGGCAGCCCCAGCAGCGCCGCCGTCTGCTCCTCGGCCACCCCCTCGTACAGGCGCAGCACCAGAATGAGGCGCTCCTGCGGGCCGAGCCGGCCGAGCAGGCCCTCGCCCGTCCGGGGGTGCCGCCAGGCGCCCCGCGCGTACCGCGTGACCAGCTCCTGGCGTGCGCGGTCGTACGGGTCCCCGTCGCGCAGCCGGTCCCAGTCCGCGTAGGTACGGGCCAGGGCGGCCGTCAGCAGTTGATCCGCGCGTGGTTTGGCGTCGGCCGGCTCACCCGTCAGCAGCGTGGCGGCGTGCAGCAGCCGGCCTGCCGCGCCCGCGACGAACGCCTCGAACTCCCGGGCGCGACGGCGCTCCGTACTCGCCTGCCGTCGCTCTCGCACACCTCATATGAGGACAGACCCGGGCCCAGGTCAAGAGGCCGGCGGTGGCTCCGTGCCGGAGGGTTCGTCCACCGGGGCCCGGTGGGGCGGCGGTTCGGCCGGCGCGGGGCCCGACTGCCGTGCGGACAGGGCGGAGTTGAACCGGGTCAGGAGGGTGCAGAACGATTCTCGTTCGTCCTCCGTCCAGCCGTCCGTGACCTGTGACATCAGCTCACGGCGCGAGGATCTGACCTCTTCGAGGCGGCTCAGCCCGCGCACCGAGAGTTCGAGGACGACGGCGCGGCCGTCCTCCGGGTGTGACGTGCGCTTGACCAGGCCGGTGTCGACCAGCGGCGCGACCTGGCGGGTCACGGTGGAGGAGTCGATCCCCATCCCCGCGGCCAGCGCCTTGACGCCCATCGGGCCTTCCAGATCAAGGCGGTTGAGCAGCAGGTAGGCGGCGCGGTCCATGGAGTTGCGCACCTGGCCGACGCCGCCGAGGCGGGTCTGTTCCGCCCGTCGGGCGAAGACGGCCACCTGGTGCTGAAGGGAGTCGAGAAGTGCGGCGTCGTCAGCCGCGCTGTCGCCGGCCGCGGATTCGGTGGCGACGGATTCGGTACCGACGGAAGATGCCGGTGCGGTCTCTAAAGGTGCGGAGCCGGAGGGGTCGGAACCGGAGGATTCGGAGCCGGAGCCCGGGGAGGCCGACACAGCGGAAGTCATGTCCTGAGTAGGGGGCATGGCTGGGGCTCTCTCGTGCGGTGGTCGGATGGTGGGGGACAGAGTACGCGGCCCTGCCGGTAGCCGTACCAGCCCCGCGTAAACCCGTGGACGCCCCCTCGCTCCGGGCGGCCGACCGGTCGATGAGCTGCGAGACTGGCCGTCATGACCTTCGGTACGTCTCGTTCCTCCGGATCATTCACTTCCGCCTCGCCGCGTGGCTCCGTGCCCGCCCTGATCCTCGACGACATCCGCGGGGCGCGGAAGATGCTCAACGGGGTGGCCCGGATGACCGCGATGGAGGGCAGCAGGCATCTGACGCACCTGGTCGGCGCCCCCGTCCACCTCAAGTGCGAGAACCTGCAGCGGACGGGGTCGTTCAAGCTGCGCGGCGCGTACGTGCGGATCGCCGGGCTCTCCCCCGAGGAGCGCGCGGCCGGTGTCGTCGCCGCCAGCGCCGGCAACCACGCGCAGGGCGTCGCGCTCGCGTCGACCCTGCTCGGCGTGCGCTCCACCGTGTTCATGCCGGTCGGGGCGCCGCTGCCCAAGGTCGCCGCGACCCGTGAGTACGGCGCGGAGGTACGGCTCCACGGCCAGGTCGTCGACGAGACGCTGGCCGCCGCCCAGGAGTACGCGCGGGAGACCGGCGCGGTCTTCATCCACCCCTTCGACCACGTGGACATCATCGCCGGACAGGGCACGGTGGGCCTGGAGATCCTGGAGCAGTGCCCCGAGGTACGGACGATCCTCGTCGGACTCGGCGGCGGCGGCCTCGCCGCGGGCATCGCCCTCGCGGTGAAGGCGGTGCGCCCGGACATCAAGGTGATCGGCGTACAGGCGGAGGGCGCCGCCGCGTACCCGCCCTCGCTGCGCGCCGGGCGGCCGATGTCGATCGACGAGCAGCAGACGATGGCGGACGGCATCAAGGTGGGCCGGCCGGGCGAGATCACGTTCCCGATGATCAGGGACCTGGTCGACGAGGTGCGTACGGTCTCCGAGGACGAGCTGTCCAGCGCGCTGCTGCTCTGCCTGGAGCGGGCGAAGCTGGTCGTCGAGCCGGCCGGGGCCAGCTCGGTCGCCGCGCTGCTGAGCACGCCCAAGGCGTTCCGCGGGCCGGTGGTCGCTGTGCTGTCGGGCGGCAATGTGGACCCTCTGCTGATGCAGCGGATCCTGCGCCACGGGATGGCGGCGGCCGGGCGCTATCTGGGGCTGCGGCTGCGGATCACCGACCGGCCGGGGGCGCTCGCGACGCTGCTCGGGGTGCTGTCCGTGGCCGACGCCAACGTGCTGGACGTGAGTCACGTACGGACCGATCCCCGGCTCGGGCTGACCGAGGCGGACGTGGAACTGCATCTGGAGACCAAGGGTCCCGAGCACTGCGCGGACGTCGCGACGGCGCTGCGCGAGGCGGGTTACACGATCCTCGGCTGAGCCCAAGGCCAATCTCTCGGCCGCTCCCTCGTCCGAGCCGCCGACCACCGCCCAGTCGCCTTTACATAGAGCTTACTTAAATACCTTGTCTGTCGCGATGTATCGCGTTAGCGTCAGGGCCTGCTTCCGTCGGCTTAAGCTCTCCGTTAGCACGGATTGCACTATTTGACCGCATCTGACACAACTCTGGGAGTACCCCTATGCCAGGCGCCATCTATGCCGAAGGCCTGGTCAAGACGTTCGGCGACGTACGAGCACTAGACGGCGTCGACCTCGATGTCCCCGAAGGCACGGTCCTGGGACTGCTCGGCCCCAACGGAGCGGGCAAGACCACCGCGGTCCGTGTGCTGACCACCCTGCTCCAGCCCGACAGCGGCAAGGCTTTCGTCGCGGGCATCGACGTGCTCAAGCACCCCAACGAGGTCCGCAGGAACATCGGCCTCTCCGGCCAGTTCGCCGCGGTCGACGAGTATCTGACGGGCCGTGAGAACCTCCAGATGGTCGGCCAGCTCTACCAGCAGAGCGCCCGCGCCGCGAAGGCCAGGGCCGTCGAACTCCTCGAACGCTTCCACCTCACCGACGCCGCCGACCGCACCACCAAGACCTACTCCGGCGGCATGCGCAGGCGCCTCGACCTCGCGGCGGCGCTCGTCGTCTCCCCGCCGGTGATGTTCATGGACGAGCCGACGACCGGCCTCGACCCGCGCAACCGCCAGCAGTTGTGGGGAATCATCGAGGAACTCGTCGCGGGCGGTACGACGTTGCTGCTCACCACCCAGTATCTGGAAGAGGCCGACCACCTCGCCCACGACATCTGCGTCATCGACCACGGCCGGGTCATCGCGCGCGGCACCGCCGACGAACTCAAGGCCCGCACGGGCGGCGAGCGCGTCGAGGTCGTCGTCCACGAGCGCGACCAGATCACCCCGACCCACGACGTGCTGGCCGGCTTCGGCAAGGGCGACGTGATGGTCGCCCAGCACACCCGCAAGCTCACCGTCCCGGTCACCGGCGGAGCGAAGCTGCTCGCCGAGATCATCAGGGAACTCGACGCCCGCGGCGTCGAGATCGACGACATCGGCCTGCGCCGCCCCACCCTCGACGACGTCTTCATCTCACTCACCGGCCACGCGGCCGAGGAGGGCAGGGGGAACGCCGAGAAGGGCGAGAAGGGCGAGAACGGTGACGGCCCGGCGGAGGCCAAGGCATCCGGCGCGACACCGGCTGCGACAGCGGCGAAGCCGTCCGACACCGAGACGACCACGGACCCGAAGGAGAGCGCCAAGTGAGCGCCCTGACCGAGGCCTCGCCCAAGGCCCTCGCCCCGCACCCGCGCGGCGGCATCGTCCAGTCCGTCCGCGACTCGCTCGTGGTCGCCAAGCGCAATCTGATCCGGATGATGCGCATCCCGGAGATGATCATCTTCGGGCTGATCCAGCCCATCATGTTCGTGGTGCTCTTCACGTACGTCTTCGGCGGCTCCATCAACATCCCCGGCGCCCCCGCCGGCAGCGCCCAGGCCTACCGCGAGTTCCTGATGGCGGGCATCTTCGCGCAGACCGTCACCTTCGCCACGGCGGGCGCGGGCGCCGGCATCGCCGACGACATGCACAAGGGGCTCATCGACCGGTTCCGCTCACTGCCCATGGCACGCGGCGCGGTCCTCACCGGACGTACGCTCGCCGACCTCGTACAGACCGCCCTGACGCTCGTCGTCCTCGCGGCCGTCGCCCTGATCATCGGCTGGCGCACCCACGAGAACATCGGCAGCGTCCTCGGCGGCTTCGCGCTGCTGCTCCTGCTCGGGTACGCGTTCTCCTGGATCGGCGCGCTGATCGGGCTCATCGTCCGGACACCGGAGGCCGCCACGTCCGGCGGGCTGATCTGGCTCTTCCCGCTGACCTTCATCTCCAACGCCTTCGTGCCGGTCAACGGCATGCCCACGTTCCTGCAGCACGTCGCGGAGTGGAACCCGTTCAGCGCGACCGTGCAGGCGGCGCGTGAGCTGTTCGGCAACACGATTCCGGGCCGGGAGGCGTCGGTGACCGGGGCGTGGCCGATGGAGCATCCGGTCTGGGCCTCGCTGATCTGGTCGGTCCTGATCATCGTGGTGTTCCGCACCCTGGCCGTACGGCGCTACCGCTCGGCCACCGCGTAGGGACTGAGTAGGACCGCGCGGGGACTCGATCGCCGGGCGGGCTGCTGCACGCAGCC
>NZ_JBHUZM010000168.1:0-14253 GCF_042667665.1 Streptomyces sp. NPDC057307
GCCCACGAGGGGAGGCGCGCCGGGGCCGGCGTCGTACCGCTGTCAGGGGCGTCCCGCCGCCGGGACCTCCTCGCCCGCCGGCACCGGCCCCGGCGGGGTCCCGTCCCCGAAGGGCCGGCCGCCCAGCTCCTCACGGTGGTGGGGTGTCAGCCAGCCGGAGAGATCGGGCCCCAGGGGGACGATGCCGGTGGGGTTCACGCCGGTGTGCACCATGTAGTAGTGCCGCTTGATGTGGTCGAAGTCGACCGTGTCGCCGAAACCGGGCGTCTGGTAGAGGTCCTTCGCGTACGCCTGGAGCACCGGGTCCTCGGTCAGCTTGGCGCGATTGCACTTGAAGTGTCCGTGGTAGACGGCGTCGAAGCGCACCAGCGTGGTGAACAGCCGGATGTCGGCCTCGGTGATGGTGTCCCCGACCAGATACCGCCGGCCCGCCAGCCGCTCGGACACCACATCGAGCCGGCGGAACACGTCGCGGTAGGCACGCTCGTACTCACTCTGCTCCGACGCGAAACCGGCCCGGTACACACCGTTGTTGACGTCCCGGTAGATGCCCTCCATCACCTCGTCGATCTCGTCGCGCAGCGGTTCCGGGTACAGGTCGGGCGCGCCGGGGCGGTGGAGCGCCGTCCACTCGGTCGCGAGGTCGAGCGTGATCCGCTGGTAGTCGTTGGTGACGAGCTGTCCGCTCGGTACGTCCACGATCGCCGGCACGCTGACGCCACCGGGGTAGCCCGTCTCGCGCGCGTCGTACGCCTCGCCGAGGAAGCGGATGCCCAGTACGGGATCGCGGTCGTCGGGGTCGAGGGTGAAGCGCCAGCTGCGGTCGTCCTGGATCGGGTCGGTGATCGCGAGCGGGAGCGCGTCCTCAAGACCGAGCAGCCGCCGTGACACGACGGCGCGGCTCGCCCACGGGCAGGCGCGGCTCACCACCAGTCGGTAGCGGCCCGCCTCCACCGGCCAGCCGTCGCGGCCGTCGGCGGTGATGCGGTCGGCGAAGTGACTGCTGGAACGCTTGAAGGGCTTCCTGCCGTACGCGGCGTTCCCTTCCGTTTCTCTGCTGCTCATGGCCGTCCTTCCCCGGTTGGGCCCCACGCGGAGAGACCGGGGCCGGACCTCGATCATCGACCGGCCGCTCTCCCACGCTCTGTTCCACGCTGTCCACCACACGCGGAAACACACATACGGACGCGGACGGACGCTCACGGACGCGGACGGACACCGGCGATGCGGGCGGCCGGGGTCAGGCGGGGCTCTCCAACCGGTGGGCCCGTCCGGTGAGATGACGGCGTTCGGGGGTGCTGGTGGTGCGGCGGGCGGCCTCGCGGTAGGCGGTCGCGGCGGCGGCGCGTTCACCGAGCAGTTCCAGCAGGTGGGCGCGGGTGGCCAGGAGGCGGTGGTGGCGCGCCAGGCGCTTGTCGCTCTCCAGTGCCGCCAGGAGGTCGAGGCCGGCGGAGGGGCCGTGGACCATCGCGACGGCGACGGCGCGGTTGAGCGTGACCATCGGATTGGGCCCGTACCGCTCCAGGAGGTCGTAGAGCATGAGGATCTGCGGCCAGTCGGTGGCGTCGGTGTGGTCCGCCTCGTCGTGCACGGCGGCGATGGCCGCCTGGAGCTGGTAGGGACCGACCTGCCCGCGCGGCAGCGTGGCGCTGATCAGCGCCACGCCTTCGGCGACGAGTTCGCCGTCCCACCGGCCGCGGTCCTGCTCGGCCAGCGGGACCAGTTCGCCGTGGGGTCCGGTGCGGGCCGGGCGGCGTGCGTCGGTCAGCAGCATGAGGGCGAGCAGGCCCGCCGTCTCGGTGTCGTCGGGGACGAGGCGGCGCAGCAGGCGGGTGAGCCGGATCGCCTCGGTGGACAGCTCCGGGGCGGTCAGACCGGCGCCGCCGGTGGTGGTGTAGCCCTCGTTGAAGACGAGGTAGAGGACGTGCTGGACCTCTTCGAGGCGCTCGTCGCGCTCCGCCCCCTCGGGCAGGGACATGACGGCGCCGGCCGCCTTGACGGTCTGCTTGGCCCGGCTGATGCGCTGGGCCATCGTCGTCTCGGGCACCAGGAAGGCCGCTGCGATCTGGGCGGTGGTCAGACCGCCGACCGCGCGCAGGGTCAGCGCGATGCGGCTGGGCGAGGACAGCGCCGGATGGCAGCAGAGGAACAGCAGGGCCAGGGAGTCGTCCCGGTCGGTGGCGGACTCGGTGTCGGCGGCCGGGGTGAGCAGGGCCGCCTGCGGGGTGGCCAGCGCGAGGGCGTTCTCGCGGCGGCGCCGCGCCGCGTCGCTGCGCACCTCGTCGACCAGTCTGCGGGCGGCGACGGTGACCAGCCAGCCCCGCGGATTGGCCGGCGTCCCCTCCTCGGGCCACTGCATTGCGGCGGCCAGCAGCGCCTCCTGCACGGCGTCCTCGCACACGTCGAAGCCGTCGTACCGGCGGACGAGCGTGCCGAGGACCTGCGGCGCCAGCTCGCGCAGCAGGTCCTCGACCTGTTGGTGCCCGACGGTCACAGATCCGCCGCGGCCTCGTGCAGGATCGGCCACAGCTCGACCGGGTCCGCGTCCGCGAACGGGATGTCCGCGGCGATCTCCTGTGCCCGCTCCAGGCTGTCGCAGTCGAGGAGGTAGAAGCTGGCGATGTACTCCTTGGTCTCCAGGTACGGGCCGTCGGTGACGACCGGCGCGCCGTCCTTGCGGCGCACCAGCTGCGCGTTGGCCGCGTCGGCCAGGCCGTACGCGCCGAGGAGTTCACCGCTGTCGCGGTACCGCTTGTTGTACGCGTCCTGCTTGGCGACCGCCTTGGGCCACTCGTCGGCCGGGAAGCTGTCCCACTTGGCCTGGTTGCCGTAGATCATCACGATGTACTTCATTTCCGGTGTCCTCCCGGTCTCGCGCGCCCCGTCGGCGCGCTGTCACCCCTTGGTCGGAACGGGAAGCGGGTCCTCGACATCCGACGACGGATTTCTTGAACGTATTCTCCGCCCCGCCGGTGAGCGGCGCGAACGCCCGGCGGCCGGCGGCCGGGCGGCCCCCGGACGTGCTGCCTGGGGGGTGCGTGTAGAACATAAGGATGTCCGGATCGATCACTCGCCTCTCACGCAGCACGGATGGGTTTCCCGCCTCATGAACGCAGTCAGTGACACCGCCGACGACGGCAACCGCGCCTTCCTCGACCGCACCGCCGACGTGCTCGCGGCGCTGCCCGCCGTCAGGGCCGTGACGCTCGGCGGCTCACGCGCCCAGGGCACCGAACGTCCGGACAGCGACTGGGACTTGGCCGTCTACTACGAGGGCGGGGACGAGGGGGACTTCGACCCGGCCGATCTGCGGGCCGTCGGCTGGCCCGGTGAGGTGTCCGGGATCGGGGCCTGGGGCGGTGGCGTCTTCAACGGCGGCGCGTGGCTGACGGTCGAGGGCCGTAGCGTCGATGTGCACTACCGCGATCTCGCCGTGGTCGAGCGTGAACTGGCCGAGGCTGAGCAGGGCCGCTTCCATCTGGAGCCGCTGATGTTCCATCTCGCGGGCATCCCCAGCTATCTGGTCGTCGCCGAGCTGGGCATCAACCGGGTGCTGCGGGGGGAACTCCCCCGCCCCGACTATCCGGCGGCACTGCGGCGGACAGCACCGGAGCGCTGGCTGGCCGACGCGCGTATGACGCTCGCGTACACGAAGGCCAACCATGTCCCGTACGGCCGGCTCACCGAGGTCGTCGGGAATCTCGCCATCGCGGCGACGCAGACGGGGCACGCCGTGCTGGCGGCGCGCGGTGAGTGGGTGACGAACGAGAAGACGCTGCTGCGGCGGGCGGGGCTGCGGGACGTCGACATGATCACGTCGGAGCTGAGCACGGATCCCGGGGAGCTGGCGGGTTCGGTCGCGGAAGCCGAGGCCCTGTTCGCCTCGGTCTCCGCGTACTGAGCCGGCCGGAGGGGGACTACCGGCGCAGCCATACGGCGGTGTCCGCGGGCAGCCGCCCTCCGTCCGTCAACGGCCCGCTCGCCAGGACCACTTCCGCGGCCTCGAAGGCGTCGGAGAGCGGTAGGGCGTCCGGGCCGAAGTTCACGGCGCAGAGGAGCCCGTCGCCCCGGTCGAACGCCAGGTACGGCGCGCCGGGCGGTGACAGCGGGCGCAGCGCGCCGCCGTCCGCCACGCCCCGTGGGGCGCCGGACCGCCGCAGCCGCAGCGCGGCCCGGTACAGCTCCAGCATCGAGCCGGGATCGCCGCGTTCGGCGTCGGCCGTCAGCCCGGCCCACCCCTCCGGCTGCGGGAACCAGCAGTCGGCCGGGGCGGCCGAGGAGAACCCGTACGGTGGCCGCGCGCCTTCCCAGGGCAGCGGGACCCGGCAGCCGTCCCTCCCCCGCTCGGTCCCGCCGGATCTCCGCCACACCGGGTCGCGGAGCCGGTCGTCGGCCAACTCGACCTGTGGCAGGCCCAGTTCCTCGCCCTGGTAGACGTACGCCGTGCCGGGCAGGGCCAGCATCAGCAGCGCGGCGGCGCGCGCCCGCCGTACGCCGGCGGGACCGCCGCCGTACCGCGTGACCGGGCGGACCGCGTCGTGGCTGGAGAGGACCCAGGTCACGGGGGCGCCGACCGCCGTCATGGCGGCGACGGACTCCTCGACGACGGCGCGGATCTCGGCCGGCCGCCAAGGGCACTCCAGGAAGGCGAAGTTGAAGCTCTGCCCCATCTCGTCGGGGCGTACGTAGCGTGCGAGCCGGGCGGGGTCGAAGACGGCCGCCTCGGCGACGAGCAGCCGGTCCCCGGGCGGCGCGGAGCCGGGCGGCCCGGCGGGGTGGCCGGCGAGCAGGGTGTGCCAGCTCCGGTAGAGGGGGTGCAGTTCCTCGCGGTCGTAGTACGGCATCAGATGGTTGCGCGCGGGGTCCTGGTGCTGGCCGGGGCCGGCGTCCGGGAGCGCCGGGTCCTTGAAGAGGGCGTGGGCGACGTCCACTCGGAAGCCGTCGACCCCGTGGTCCAGCCAGAACCGCAGGATCCGCTCGAAGTCGGCCACCACCTCGGGGTGGTGCCAGTTGAGATCGGGCTGCTCGGGCGCGTGGAGATGCAGATACCACTCGCCGTCCCCTGTCCGCGTCCACGCCGGGCCGCCGAACGCGGAGCGCCAGTCGTTGGGCGGCTCCTCGCCCCGTACGCCCCGGCCCGGCCGGAACAGATAGCGGTCCCTGGCCGCGCTTCCGGCGGGCGCCGTCAGCGCCTCGCGGAACCAGGGGTGCGCGTCGGAGGTGTGGTTGGGGACCAGGTCGACCAGCACCTTCAGCTCGAGAGCGTGCGCCCGCGCCGCGAAGGCGTCGAAGTCGGCGAGCGTGCCGAGGTCCGGCGCGACGGCGGTGTGGTCGGCGAGGTCGTAGCCCGCGTCGGCGAGCGGGGAGGGGTAGAACGGCGTGAGCCATACGGCGTCCACGCCGAGGTCGCGTATGTACGGCAGCCGGTCGGCGGCGCCCGGCAGATCGCCGGTGCCGTCGCCGTCGGAGTCCGCGAAGGAGCGGGGGTGGATCTCGTAACAGACGGCGTCGCGCCACCACGGACCATGTGCGGTCTCCCCCTCCGAGGTCATACGACGCGCTCCAGCCGGGCCACCCCGATGTGCGCGTCGGCCATTCCGTAGAAGACATGGCGTACGCCGTCGATCTCCTCGATCGCGGTGGGGAACACGACGTTCGGTACGGTGCCCGAGCGCTCCTCCTCGGTCTCGGGCGCCATCAGCGGCTCGGCCGAGCGGGCGAGCACCACGGCCGGATCGGCGGGATCGAGGATCATCGCGCCGGCGGCGTAACTGACCCGCTGGTTCTGGGCGAAGGGGTCCTCGATGGTGCCGGAGACTCCGTGGTGGATGAGGAGCCAGCCTTCGTCGACGCGTATCGGCGCGGGACCGGCGCCGATCTTCAGGCTCTCCCAGGGGTGTTCGGACAGGGCCACCAGCCGGTGGTCGCGCGGCCGGGTGAGGGCGGTGATGTCCCGCTCCACCTCGGCGGCGGGGACGTAACTGATCCAGATGCCGGGCCGCTCGTCGGTCAGTCCGGCCGGCAGATGGACGCCCTCGCCGGGGCGGAACCAGCCGAGGTCCCACATCGGGCGGTGCAGCATCGCGTACGCCGGTTCGCCGTCCGGGCCCGGGACGGGCTCCGGGAAGTGCACGACGTCCTTGTTGGGGAAGAGGTTGAGGTCGGTGTCCAGGTCGGGCTGGTAGCCGAACTGGACGGGGCCGAGCCGTCGCCAGTTCGTGAGGTCGTCGGAGACGGCGAGGGCGGGCTTCGGGCCGAGCGGGCCGTAGGCCACGTACGACATGACGTGCAGTCCGAGGGCCGGGATCCAGGTGACGCGGGGGTCCTCGACACCCGCGTTGTTCTTGCCGCGCTCCCAGCCGGCGTCGGGGGCGAGGACGACGCCGCGCCGCTCCACGCCCGTCGGAACGCCGTCGGTGAGGACGACCTCGGCGAGGCCGACGCGCGAGACGTTGCCCGCGGACACCAGGCGGGGCAGCAGGTGCAGCGTGCCGTCGGGGGTCCGGCCGGAGGCGGGGTTGAGCACTCCCTCGGCCTCGTTCGTCTCGCCGGGAAGGGGCGACATCACCACGCCCTGCCGCACGAGGCGGAAGGGGATGGTGGTGCCGGGGGTGGCGGGGGTGCGGGGGGAAGTTGCGCTGTGCTGCACGGTGGGTCAGCCCTTTGTTCCGGAGTCGATGTCGGTCTGGGTGAAGTGGCGCTGGAAGACCAGGAAAAGCACCACGGCGGGTACGGCGAGGACGCAGGCGCCCGCCATGAGGGCGCCGGTCGGGTTGGCGACGGTGCCCTGGAGGTTGCTCATGAATCCGGCGAGGGAGACGGCGAGCGGCTGCATGTCCGGGTCCTTGGTCACCAGGAACGGCCAGAGGAATTCGTTCCACGGTCCGATGAAGGTCAGCAGGGCGCCGCTGAGCAGCGCGGGCCTGACCATCGGGATGGCGATCTGCCACAGGATGCGCAGTTCGCTCGCGCCGTCGATGCGGGCCGCCTCGAAGAAGGTGGCGGGGATCTGGAGGAAGAACTGGCGGAAGAGGAAGACGGCGACCGAGTTGATCGCGAAGGGGAGGATCATCCCGAGGTAGCTGTCGCCGAGCCCGTAGTCACGTACGACCAGGACGTACAGGGGCAGCATCAGCAGTTGGAAGGGAACGGTCTGGATGAGGAGCAGGACGGCGAAGACCGTGCCCCGGCCGCGGAACTGGAGCCGGGCGAGGGCGTAGCCGGCGAGTACGCCGAAGACCATCGTGCACAGCAGCACGCCCATGGTGAAGACACCGGAGTTGACGAGTGAACGGCCCAGTGAGATGGCGCCGTTGATGCTCTCGTAGTTGCCGGTCGTGGTGGTGCCGGGGCGTGGGACCGCGCCGTCGAGGTCGCCGCTGGTGACCTTTCCCAGCGAGCCGACGACCATGTAGTAGAAGGGGAAGAGGAAGGCGACGGCGCCGAGGGTGAGCACGGTGAGTCGCAGCGGACGTCCGCCGCCGACCATGACGCGGCGCACGAGTCCCCGTCGGGGACCCGGGGGCACGGCGGGCCCGACGGACGCGGTGGTTGGGGTGGCCGTGTCGGCGCTCATCACTCGGCTCCCTTCTCGGTGAACTTGCGGGCGACCAGGGCGAGTACGACCACGAAGACGACGAGCACGACACCGAGCGCCGCCGCGAAGTCGGGGTGGGCCTGCTCGATGCCCTTCTGGTACATGACGAGCACCGGGGACGACGAGGCGTGGTCGGGTCCGCCGCCGCCGGTGAGCAGGTAGGGCTCGCTGAAGAGGTTGGAGCCGGTGATGACGGCGAAGACCGTGACGAGGGTGGTGGCGTGGCGTACGCCGGGCACGGTCACGGACAGAAAGCCGCGCACGCGGCCGGCGCCGTCGATGGCCGCCGATTCGTACAGCTCCTTGGGGACGCTCTGGAGCGCGGCGAGGTAGAGCATCACGAAGAAGCCGAGCTGTTTCCAGGTGACGAAGACGGCGATCACCGGCATCGCGAGGCTGGAGTTGACCAGCCAGGACGGGTCGGGGGCGAGGTCGCCGAGCGCGGTGTTGAGGAGTCCGTCGGTGCCGAAGAGGTACTGCCACACGGCGACCAGTGCCACGCTCGCCGTGACGTACGGCAGGTAGTAGGCGGCCCGGAAGAACGACCGGAAGGGCAGCTTGGCGTTGAGGGCGCTCGCCAGGACCAGCGCGAGCACCACCGTCAGCGGGACGTTGATCACGAGGAAGATCGCGATGTTGAGGAAGGACCGCTGGACGACCGGGTCGGTGAACACGTCCTGGTAGTTGCGCAGTCCGACCCACGGGGTGTCGATGTCGGTGCCGGGCGCCGTGAAGTAGAAGCGGTGGAAGGAGATCCAGATGGTGTAGCCGAGGGGCACGGCGAAGACGGCGGTGACGAACAGGACGTACGGCGAGACGAAGAGGGCGCCGATGCCCGGCAGTCGGAGGCGCCGTCGGGGACGGGCGGCGCCTTTCGGGGCGGCGCTCTTCCGGGCGGCCCTTTTCCGGGCGGGGACGCCGGTGGTGCCGGGGATGCCGGTGGTGCTCATACGGGCCTCAGTCCTCAGTACTCGTCGAGGAGGGATGTGATGTCCCGCGAGAGCCGGGGCAGCTCCTCGCCGGTGGGTTCGCGGCCGAAGACGACCGAGCGGGTCCAGCCGTCGCGCAGCGCCTGCCAGACGTCGATGGAGCCGGCGACGGCGGGGACCTCGACGGTCCGGTCGGCCTGGTCGGCGAACTCCTTGTAGTCGGGGTTCTCGGCGAACCAGTCGGCGTACGTACGGAGGAGGTCGGGGCGCATCGGCATCTGGCCGGTCTCGGCGAGGAAGGCGCCGTCCTGCTCGCGCGACGTGGCGAACTTCATCAGGTCCCAGGCGGTCGCGCGGTTCTCGCAGGCGCTGAACATCGCGACGGACTTCTCGTCGCTGAACGTGGAGATCTGCGAGGCGGGGCGTCCGTCGGAAGTCGGAACGGGGACGACGCCCCAGTCGATGCTGTCCTTGTACGTCGCGACGGCCCACGGTCCGACGGTCGACATGGCCGTCTTGCCGCCGCCGAGCGCGTCGCCGGGGAAGGTCTCGTTCGGGGCGAGTTTCTCCCGGTAGATGGTCCGCCAGAAGTCGAACACGCGCTTGCCGGCGGGGCTGTCGAACTGCGGCTCGCCGTCCTCGACCAGCGACCTGCCGCCGCTCTCGGCGATGAACGCCGGGTAGAAGTCGAACCAGGACTGGAAGAACTCGGAGGTCGGCGCGGGCCAGATCGCCGCGTCGGCGGCGCCGCTGCCGACGATCTCGCGTGAGCTGTCGAGGAACTCGTCGTACGTCGCGAGTTTCGGGTTCTCGGGGTCGAGTCCGGCCTTCCGGAAGAGGTCCTTGTTGTAGAGGATCATCACCGGGTTGCTCTTCCAGGGCAGTTGGTAGTAGGAGCCGTCCTCGAAGCGGTACTGCTCGGCGCGGTCGCCGGTGCGGGACTCGATGTACTTCGCGCCGTCGGGGAAGTCGTCCAGCGGGACGAGCCCGGCCTGTTTCTGGAACTGCGGTACGGAGGCGGGCGAGGTGTTGAAGACCAGACAGGCGCTGTTGCCCGCGATGATCGACGCGCTCAGCGCCTCCTCGGAGGTCTTGCCCGCGGGTATCTGCTGGGAGCTGACGTGCTGGTCGGGGTGCGCCTTGTTCCAGCTCGCGATCATCTTCTCGCCCCAGGCGACCTCCTGGGCGTTGTTGGACAGCCATACGGTGATGGGTCCGCGTGCGTCGGCGGCGGCCGCGCTGTCGGGGCCGGAGCGGGAGCACGCGGCGGCGGTACCGGTGAGGGCGAGCGCGAGGAGGACGGCCGCGGCTTTCGTACGTATGAGGCTCGGCATGGCTAGTCGCTCCGTCCGGTGGTGGCGGTGGTCGCGTCCGGCACGATGTCGGCGTCCGGCGCCGCGGTGGCGCGCGGGTCGGGCGCGGGGCCCATGGAGCCGCGCCGTACCAGCTCCGCCGGGGGCAGCGCGACATCGTCGGCGCGCCCCTCGGCGATGACCTCGTCCAGCGCGCGCACCGCGGCGGCCCCCCAGCCGAGCGCGTCGGCGCGCGCGGAGGCGAGCGGCGGGTGGGTGTACTCGGCGAGCGGCGTGTCGTCGTAGCCGACGACGGACAGATCGCCGGGGACGCCGAGCCCGAGCCGCTGGGCGACGGCGAGACCGGCGGTCGCGGAGAGGTCGTTCGCGTAGATCACGGCGGTGGGGCGGCGGTCCGGGGCGAGCGCGAGCAGTTCACGGGTGGCTCCGGCGCCGCCCTCGGCGGTGAACCCGCCCGGCAGGACGAGCCCTTCGGGCAGGCCCGCCTCCCGCATGGCCAGCTCCCACGACTCGCGGCGGCGGCGGGCGTGGCGGAATTCCTGCGGTCCGGCGACGTGTGCGATACGCCGGTGGCCCAGGGCGGCCAGCTCCCGTACGGCGGCGGCGAATGCGGGCCGGTCGTCGAGTCCGACGGCGCACAGTCCCCCTGCCCCGCCGGGGTCGCCCACCACGACGGCGGGCAGGCCGAGTTGGACGGTCAGCGCCGGACGGGGGTCGTCGACGCGCAGGTCGGTGAGAAGCACACCGTCGACCCGGCGGTCGGCGGCGAGACGGCGGTAGGTGGCGTCCTCGTCGGCGGGCTCGGTGACATGGAGGACGAGGGCGTCGCCGCGCCGGGCGAGCACGGACTCGATGCCCGCGATGAAGGCGGGAAAGAACGGGTCGGCGCCGATCGCGTCGGTGTCCCTGGCCAGTACGAGCCCCACCGCCCCGGCCACACCGCGCGACAGCGCCTGGGCCTGCCGGCTGGGCCGCCACCCCAGCTCCTCCGCCGCGGCCAGGATGCGCCGCTTCGTCTCCTCGGCGAGTCCGGGCCGGTCGTTCAGGGCGAAGGAGACCGAACTGCGCGACACCCCGGCCCGCTTGGCGACATCGGCGATGGTCGGACGCCGGTCCATGGAGTCTCCCTGACATCGATTGTTCAAACCGGTTTAACGCGAACGCAATGGCAGTACTGAACCGGTTTAGTTCAAGAGATGTCAAGGGTCGGGACAACACCGGAGGCCCGACGGAGGGGACCCGTCACCGTCCGGGGTGGCGCGGGGCGCCTGTGCGACCCGGGGGCCCCTCTTATGCCGTACATATCCGCGTTCCGAATGGCGGAGACCCGGCAGGTGTGGGTTTGTTGTAGCAACGCGTGCGTGCTGATCACGCACCGTGACCAACACGGTGTGTGCCCACCCGTGAAGTTCGACGCAAGGGAGCCGCGCCATGCCGCTCGACCCCACAACGCCCACCAACAACGACCACCACTACGAAGAGCCGCCCCACCCGGACGCCGAAAGGCGCGCGGGCTCGCGGGACCCGATCAACGAGTCCGGCGAGGAGCCCATACGCACGCTGCTCTGGACGGCCGCCACCTACCGGCCGCTGGAGGAGGTCGCCGCGCTGGTCATGGTGCTCAAGCGGACCGGTGAGGTACCCAATCCCGGCGACGAGGCCCTGCGGGTCGCCGCCGTGGCCCGTCCCATAAACGAGGTCATGCAGCTCGTCGCCATGCTGAACGAGCCGCCGCACGAGATCGACGAGGCCGACACGACACTGCGCGCCGCGGCCGTCGGCCGGCCGATCGAGGAAGTCGCCCAACTGGTGGCGTACCTCGCCACTCACGAGAACGAGCCGCCCTTCGCGACCGCCCACCGGAACGGGAGGCGCGAGAAGCCGTCGCCGACACTGTTCGGGCGGCCCGGCGAGGACGATCCCCGCGACGCGCTCACCCGTCCCCCGGCGCACGAGGACCGCGACAGCCTCGCCGACCAAGTGGCCGAGGCCGCCCGCGGCTCCCGGAGCGAGCACGTCGCGCCGTGGACGAGCGCCCCGGCCGGTCCGCCGCCCGAGGTCCCGCATCTCGCCCCGGCCGCCGGCCGCCGGACCGGTGCCGGGTCCCAGGACCGGGCGGCGGCGTTCGCGCCGCGTTCCCCCCTGCGGTCCCCGCTGCGCTGGCCCACCGCCGCGGCGCTGTTCGCCTGCGGTGTGATCCACCTGCCGACGGACTTCGCCGGTCTGCGGTCCGGCGGGTACGCGGACGCCGTCTCGCTCGTCGTCACCGTGCTCTGCCTGGTGTTCGGCGTGTGGCTCGCGGTGGCCGACACGGCGCGGGTCTGGGCGGCGAGCGCGGCCACGGCCGTCGGGATCATCGCGGCTCACACGCTGTCGGGTCTCGGCACCGTCGATCTGCTCCAGAGCAGTCTGGGCGCGGACTTCGGCTGGGCGAGTCTCGTCGCGGTGGGCTGTGCGGCGGTCGCCCTGGTGCTCTCCGGCCTGACTCTGATGCTCCGTCAGAAGGCCATGCAGAAGGCGATCCAGCGGCCGACGCGGAGGCCGGCCGCGACGGCCGGCGCCGCCGACGACGCCTGAGAATCCGCACCTCGCACCCCGTCCCCCGTTCGCGGTCTGTCACCGGCCACGAGCGGGGGACGGTCGTGTCGCGGCACTCCTTCACCCGTCCGACCGGCCAGGACCGTGTCGTACCACCGGTCCAACTGATCGTTCACACAGGGCTCTTGACGTGAACGCGGCGGCCTGTATGGTCTAGGCCAAGTGGTAAAGACCTTTGCCGAATGCAGGCGCCAATGACTGCCTTCGGACAAGGCCACTGGCCGCCGCCCTTCGCGCCTCTTGGCCCCACACCTGAGAGGCCCGCCCGAGCCGTACTCGTTCCCCCCACGGACCTGTACAGCGCGGGAAGACCTGATGTGAAGGAGTAACGCATGCACTCGAAAAGGAAGATGGCCGTCGCCCTCGGTGCGGTGATTGCGCCGATCGTCGCGATAAGCCTTCCCGCGGGCTCCGCGAGCGCCCACGGTTACATCTCCGACCCGCCGAGCCGGCAGGCCCAGTGCGCCGCCGGAACCGTCAGCTGCGGTGACATCAAGTACGAGCCCCAGAGCGTCGAAGGCCCCAAGGGTCTGACCAGTTGCAGCGGCGGAAACTCCCGCTTCTCCGAGCTGGACGACGACAACAAGGGCTGGGCGGTGACCCCGATCGGCTCCAGCCAGAACTTCAACTGGAAGATCACCGCGCGGCACGCCACCAGCACCTGGCAGTACTTCGTCGGCGGCCAGAAGGTCGCGGAATTCAACGACGGCGGTGCGCAGCCCGGCGCGACGGTCACCCACAACGTCAACTTCGGCGGCATTTCGGGCAAGCAGAAGGTTCTCGCGGTCTGGAACATCGCGGACACCGTGAACGCGTTCTACACGTGCATCGACGTGAACATCGGCTGACGAATTCTCCCGCGGGGCTGGTAACCACGATCCCTCCGCCGAAGAATCGCTGACCGTTCGAACGCGTTCCACCGGTGCCCCTCCCTGCGCCGGACTGTGTCCGATCCCCGCGCCGGTGAGCCCCTGATCTGCCAGAAGGGGCTCACCGGTGCTGCTCCACCCACCCCCCACACCCTGGGCCGCGGCATGTTCCGAGGCCCTTCCAAGGAGTGAATCCCTTGCGTAAGCGCCTTATCGGCCTGCTCGCCGCGACAGCATCGGCCGCCGCTCTCTCCCTGACGTCGCTCGCGCCTTTCTCGTCCGCCGCCGAGAAGGGCGCCGCCGACTTCATCGTCAGCGAGTCGCAGTTCAACCAGATGTTCCCGAACAAGAATCCCTTCTACACCTACGGCGGGCTGAACGCCGCGCTGAGCGCGTACCCGGGATTCACCGGGACCGGCAGTGACACCGTACGTAAGCAGGAGGCCGCGGCATTCCTGGCCAACGTCAGTCACGAGACCGGTGGACTTGTCCATGTGGTCGAGCAGAACACCGCCAACTACCCGCATTACTGCGACGCCTCACAGCCTTACGGCTGCCCGGCGGGCAACGACAAGTACTACGGCCGCGGGCCCATTCAGCTCAGCTGGAACTTCAACTACAAGGCGGCCGGGGACGCGTTGGGCATCGACCTGCTCAACAACCCCGATCTCGTGCAGAACGATTCCGCCGTCGCGTGGAAGACCGGCCTCTGGTACTGGAACACCCAGAGCGGACCCGGCACCATGACACCGCACAACGCGATCGTGAACGGTGCCGGATTCGGTGAGACGATCCGCAGCATCAACGGCAGTATCGAGTGCAACGGCGGAAACCCCGCCCAGGTGCAGAGCCGTATTGACAAGTACACCCAATTCACCGGAATCCTCGGTGTGGAACCGGGTGGCAATCTCAGCTGCTGACCCGGCCCTTGAGGCACGGCTGAGGGG
>NZ_JBHUZM010000169.1:0-14250 GCF_042667665.1 Streptomyces sp. NPDC057307
ACCGCTCGACATCGGTCAGATCCAACGGCGCAAGCTTCGGTCCCGGACGCGTCATGAGACAACTCTACGGAAACTTAAGACTCAGAACACTAGGGGGTGTCCGACGGCTCCTCGTACCACGGGCGCGCGCTCCCGTCCGGGCCGACCGTGAGCCCGAACCGGTCAACGCCGGGTCTGCCTCGGTCGATCCACCACGTCACGGCGGCCTCCACCTCGTCCCACAGGCGACGTGGCCCGGACTGGTGGACCGTGGCGGCGTCACTGCCCCGTTCGCGGAACGCGACGGCGGCCCACGACCGACTCCCCAGGTCGAAGAACCACGCCTTGCCGGCCTCCTCGCCGGTCTGGTTGACCACGTGGGCGCAATCAGGCACACGAAGCCCGATCACGAACCGTACGGAGTCGTACCGTCGTCCCAAGTCGGCCAGCGCGAGCGGTGTTCGGGACGCGTCCGCGTCGCCGGGGAAGTCGGGGTGCTCCGGCACGTACGTCCGGAATCGGTCCCAGTCCAGCCGCTGGTCCCGCAGCTTCATGAACTCGACCATGCGCAGGAACGGCCCGACCGCACGCCCGTCGTCCCCCACGGTCAGCCTCACGAGGGCGTCCTGGTCGCTGTAGTGGGTGCCCCACGGGGCAAGGATGATCCCGCCGGGCCGCGTCTGCTCCAGCCAGCGGGGCGGGAGGACGCGTACGCCTGCCGTGGCGATCACACGGTCGTACGGTGCCGCGTCCGCCCACCCGTCCCGGCCGTCGCCGTGGATCACCCGGGGGCTCGGCCGCACCGACGTCAGCGCCGCGCGGGCCTGCGCGACGACCACCGGGTCGATCTCGACGCTGACCACGTCGGAGCCACCCAGCCGGCGGGCGAGAAGCGCGGCGTTCCAGCCGGTACCGGTACCGATCTCGAGCACACGCATGCCGTCGCTCACCTCCAGGTCCCGGAGCATGGCGGCC
Source organism: Streptomyces sp. NPDC057307 (assembly GCF_042667665.1). NCBI lineage: Bacteria > Bacillati > Actinomycetota > Actinomycetes > Kitasatosporales > Streptomycetaceae > Streptomyces > Streptomyces sp. NPDC057307. The sequence continues at coordinate 955 of NZ_JBHUZM010000169.1, forward strand.
ACGACCGACGGCATACTCGCGGAACTGGTCGGCACGGCGCCCGGCTCGGTGCCGGTGTGCCGTCCGTCGTCCCACTGGGTCACCAGTGGCACGTTCGCGTACGCGGCCCGCTCCCACGCGTCGGGGTCATCGGCACGGGACACGGGGACGCTGCGACCGGTGGCCATGTCGTGCGCCCAGACGAGGCCGGGAAGAAACCACGCGCGCGGTACGGCCCTGAACGTGTCGGCCCATTCGGGCGTCAGGGCTCCGGTTCCAAGGAGAGACCGCACCAACTCCTCACCGGCGCGGCCTCCCTGCTCGGAGGCGAGCGTCACTTGCGGTGGCCTCCGTCGCCGGGCGGCATCTCACCGTCCGGGGGCGGCGGCGGGGGCGGCGTCCAGGGCTGGCCGGGGTGGCCGTCGCCGCCGTCCTTGTCATCGCCATTGCTCACGATTGGTCCAATCATCGTCGGACCCTCCCTCTCACGACACGTGCGGACCCGTCAGGCAGGCCACCGAACAGGGTTCTGCGACCCGGCCCCACAAGGGGCGGGAGCCCCACCGGCCGACAGGTCGGTACCGAGCACCCGCAGCCGGCTACTTCGACTCGAAGTCGCCGTCGGCGAGGATCTTGTCGATACGGGCGCGGTGCGCCGCCTCCCACTCGTCCAGCGATTCGGCCGCTTCCTTGGCCAGCTTCGCCCGCGACGCGGAAAGCACCTCGTCCCGGCGGGCGCGCGGTGTCACCACGATGCCCTCCTCGTCGGCCACCACGATGTCCCCGGCGTTCACCGCCACCCCGCCGCACCGCACCTCGCGGTTCAGCGGCTCGACCGCCGCCTTGGTGCCCGGGATGGGGATGACGCCCCGCGCGAAGACCGGAAAGCCCGACTCGCGCACCTCGGCCAGATCGCGGATCACCCCGTCGAGCACGAACCCCGCGATGCCGCGCCGTTGCGCGACGGCGCACACGTTCCCGCCGGCCAGCGCGTAGTCGACGTCGCCCGCCTGTACGACGATCACCGAGCCCGGCTCGGCGCGGTAGATCGCCGCGTGCAGCATGAGATTGTCACCGGCCGGACACCGCACCGTGAAGGCCGGACCGGCGATGCGCGGCATCGAGGGCCAGAGCGGGCGGATACCGATGTCCATGACCTGCTCGCGGCCGAGGAAGTCGGCGAGCGTGGTCGGGGAGATGTCCTTGAAGCCGGTGACGTCGTTGCTCATGTACGTCCTCTGGTCCTCTGGTCCTTTGGCCCTCCGCCGGCGCCGCGCCCGCTCCTCAGATCGTGGGAGGTGAGGTCGGCGGCGGTGGCGGCGGCGTGGATGGCGGTGGTGGCGGCGGTGTTGACGGCGGAGTCGGGCCGTCCTGCGGGCCACGGTATTGCAGCCGCGGATAGTTCCGCAGCGGGTGCGGTGGCGGCGGCGGATACTGCGACACGTACGGAGGTGCGTACGGCGGCGGGTACTGCGCGACCGGCGGCGGCGCGGGCGGGTCGGGCTGGGACACCAGGAGACGGACCAGCGCCGCCAGCATCCCCGGTCCCACCAACACGGCCGCGTACAGAAGCATGAAGTACTGATCGTCGGCGCCCGACTCGTCCCAGACGCTCGTCTGGTTGTCCGCGCTGTAGAGGTACGCGATCAGCAGTACAAGCATCGAAATGCCCATGTAGATGCCGATCCACAGCCGCCGCGCGGAGGGATTCCGGACGGGCAGCAGCCCCAATATCAGCCAAAAGAGCACCACCGGTAATCCAAAGGTGATCGCCATCCAAAACCCCCGATACGAGAAGGATTTCGACCTTCGCACACCGACTGCGCCTTGTCACCGGGGCAGTCGGCGCGTCGCGACGCGCCTACGGCCGCCCCCGCCGGCTGTGCTGGTTGCGCTCCGCCAGTCGCACGCTCAGGTCCGTCGGAGGCGGTGCGGGCGGCACGTAGTCCGGGCACTTCGGGCTGCCGCACTCGCACTTGGGCCACGCGAGCGCCGCACCCGGGCCGAGAACCTGTTCCGTGTCGCCGTCGCCGTAACCGTCCAGCTTCCGCACCACCAGCACCCCATCCGTACCGAACGCACTCATCAACCGGGACAGAAACCGTCGCGCCTCGCTGCCGCTCACCCCGCGACCCGCTTCAGTCCTTGCTCAACGCGCCGAAGCAGCTCGGGTGTCACAGGTGCGTACACACGGGGGACGGACTCGGGCACGAGCCGCCAGAAGCCGCCGCCGTGCACGACGGCGTCGAGTTCGGCCACATCGGCGGCGACGCGGGACGCGGTTCGAGCGTCTGTTTCGAACATGAGTTGGACGCACCTTCCGTCATTGCGCAATTACGTTCCGTGCATCAAGAATCGGCAGATACGGCCGTGTCCAAAAGGGCTTGGGCGTAGCCGGGTTGCCGTCGGACACAGGGGAGTTGCCATGGGGGAACGGAAGTCGAACGCAGGTCAGAGGCCATCGGCACGGCAGCTGCTGGCCAAGGAACTGGCGCGGCTGCGCGAGGAGTCGGGCAAGTCGTTGGCCACGCTGGGCGAGGAGACGACTTATGACCGTGCGTATCTGCACAAGCTCGAAACGGGTGCGCGGGTGGGGTCCCCGGAGGTCATCGCGGCGCTGAGCGCGGTGTACGGGACGGGTGAGCACCTGACGATGCTGTGGCAGTTGGCACGGCAGGACGCGTTCGCGGACAAGTACAAGCGGTTTATGCAGTTGGAGGCGAAGGCGACGGTTCAGTACGCGTACTCCGTGGGCGCCATTCACGGTCTGCTCCAGACGGAGGGTTACGCCCGCGAGGTGTTCGAGGCGACCCGTCCGCGCGACGAGCACGACCTGTCCGAAGAGATCGCGGCGCGGTTGGGACGACAAGAACTCCTACGGCGCGAGAACGCACCGCACTTCCGCGCGGTCCTGGACGAGTCCGTACTACGGCGCAAAACGCGTGAACCCCAGGAGTGGACGCGGCAGCTGGAACACATTCTGGAGGCTGGCCAGTTGCCAAACGTCACGCTTCAGGTGTTGCCTTTCGATGCGGGGCCACACGGCTTGTTGGGCACGTCGGTCACCGTCCTCTGGCTCCCGGACGGCAGGGCCGTCGCTTACACGGAAGACGCCCACTCAGGAGAGTTGATCGAGGATCCGTCAGACGTCGAGAAACTGCGCCTGTCCTACGATCTACTGAGGGACTTGGCCCTGTCGCCCCGGAAGTCCGTGGCGTTCATCGAGCGACTGCTGGAGGAGAAAGATTCATGCGTCCCCGACCAGACCTGAGCACCGCACAGTGGCGTAAGTCCAGCTACAGCAACGGCGACGGCGGCCAGTGCGTCGAGGTCGCCGACGGCCACCCCGGCGTCATCCCGGTCCGCGACAGCAAAACCCCCACCGGCCCCGTCCTCCTCCTCACCCCCACCGCCTGGAGCGACTTCGTCGCTTTCGCCGGCACCCAGGCCCATGCCTAGCCCCGACCTGAGCACCGCACAGTGGCGTAAGTCCAGCTACAGCAACGGCGACGGCGGCAACTGCGTCGAAGTCGCCGACGGCCACCCCGACGTCATCCCCGTCCGCGACAGCAAAACCCCCACCGGTCCCGTCCTCCTCCTCACCCCCACCGCTTGGGCCGACTTCGTCGCCTACGCGGGGGCGACTGCGGCCCTCACGCTGGTTTGACGCGTCTGGGGGACCACATCAGGAGTCCGGGGCCGTCGGGCGTACGCACGGGAAGCCACCCGTCGTCCGCCTCGGTCAGGCGGGGCTCGTCGAGCCGCAGCGGATGCGGCGTCTCCGCCGCGCCGTCGCAGGCCCAGAACCGGACGGCCCCCACGGCTGCCCGCAGCGCGTCCAACTCCGCTGTCGCCCAGGCGTGGCCTTCGGCCCCGCCGCCCCGGAACGCCGCGAAGACCTGCGCGAGCGCGTCGATCCCGGCCGAGGCCCCGGACACGGGGACCAAGTAGCCCTCCGCCTGGCCCTGCCGGCGCGAAGTGCCGCCGTACTCCTGCTGGTAGAAAACGCCGGTCGGCGCCTCGACCACCACGTGCGCCCAGTCACCGCCGGTGCCGTCGGGGTCGATGAAGACGAATCGCGCGGAGGCGGAGGCGGAGGAGGAAGAAGAAGGCATAGTCGCAGTCTCCAGTCTCTCGGAGCGGATGAAGGTCATGAACGCTCATGGGGCGCCCGCGACGTGCCCGGCGGCGGGCGCGAGGCGTTGGAGCACGAACTGGCGGACTGCCTGTGGTCGGTCCTGATCCTCGCCCATCGGTACGGCGTCGACCTCGACCACGCCTTCCGGCGGACCATGGACGAACTCGACAGCTCGATCAGCGCCCGACTGCCGCCGAAGTGAGGCCGCATGAAGAAGGACATGGACATCGCCGCGTACGAGGACCGGGCCCGCAACGGGCCCTGCTTCGTCTGCGCGTTTCTCCGTGGGGACCCGGACTACCGCCACGAGACGGTCTACGAGGACGAGGCCCACATCGCGTTCCTCGACCGCTGGCCCACGCTTCCCGGCCGGGTGCTGGTCGCGCCGAAGGCGCATGTGGAGCATGTGGTGCGCGAGCTGGACGAGACGGCGTACACCCGGCTGATGCTGGTCGTACGGCGGGTGGCGCTGGCTGTGGAGAGCGTGCTGCGGCCGGAGCGTACGTACCTGCTCTCACTCGGCAGCCGGCAGGCCAACTCCCATCTGCACTGGCACATCGCGGCGTTGCCGCCGGAGGTACCGCCGGGACAGCAGCAGTATCACGCGCTCATGACCGAGAACGGGGTCCTCGCGCCGGGTCCCGAGGAGATCGCCGACCTGGTCAAGCGCCTGCGGGCGGCTCTCCGAGCGGCCTGACCCAGCGGCTCCACTGCTCCTGCGCGTCGTAACCGGCGCCGGCCCAGGCGTGCTGGGCGAGTTCGTTCCGGTCCAGGACCATCGCGTCCGCCCGGCGTCCACCGAGCGCGACGAAACGCTCGTGCGCGGCGTCGAGCAACGCGGCGGCGATGCCCTGGCGCCGGTGGTCCGGGTCGACGGCGAGCCGGTAGAGGTGACAGCGCCAGCCGTCGTAACCGGCGATGACTGTGCCGACGATGGCCCCGTCGCCCCCTTCGGCGACGAGCAGGGCGTCCGGGTCACGGACGATGAGCCGGGTGACCCCGTCCACATCATCGCTAATGCTGACCCCCTCGGCGGCCCGCCCCCAGAAGTCCAGCAGAGCGGCGACTTCGCCGAGCCCGGCGGCACGGATCCTGACCTCGTCCATACAAACTGTCTAGCAGGCCCACGCGCGGCCCGACCAGCCAATTTCGCCCGTCGGACACCAAGTGCGATGTCCGACGGGGGCGGTCCCTGCGCGTGCGGGGAGCAGCGGGACCGCAGATTCGGCGGCGCGACTGTGCAGGGGCCATCCCCGCACATGCGGGGAGCAGCCAAACCCCGGTCGGCTCATGGCAGTCGACCGGGGACCATCCCCGCGCGTGCGGGGAGCAGACGATGCCGGTCGCCACCAAGGGCTTCGCCGCGGGGCCATCCCCACGCGTGCGGGGAGCAGTGGCCGTCGTTGTTGCGGCACGGGTCGCAGGAGGGACCATCCCCGCGCGTGCAGGGAGCAGCGCACGGGTTTCTCCTGTTGGGTCGGGGTGTGGGGACCATCCCCGCGCATGCGGGGAGCAGAGCTTGGCATGCCGCCGTGGCCGAGGCGACCTCTGGGCCGCGGGACCATCCCCGCGCATGCGGGGAGCAGGACGTGGAGACGATCCAGCTCGGGGCCGGCGCGGGACCATCCCCGCGCATGCGGGGAGCAGTCGGCGCTTCGAGCGCTACCTCGACCGTACGTGGGACCATCCCCGCGCATGCGGGGAGCAGGGAACCGTTGCGCAGTCCCTCAGCTGGAGGTGGGGACCATCCCCGCAGGTGCGGGGAGCAGAGCGCGGTCGCTCTCACCGACGCCGACGGCCGGGGACCATCCCCGCAGGTGCGGGGAGCAGGACCAGGGCACGAAGTACGGCACCCGCTTCCCGGGACCATCCCCGCTCATGCGGGGAGCAGACTCCGTGACCTGGGGCTTCATCGGCGGGAAGCACCATTCGCGGATAGTTTCGCTGAATCAACTAAAATACCCATACCTCCCAATTGCCCTTACCGCTGCATCAGTTGTGCCGGTCGCACATGGCTGTGCGAGCCGATGGACGTCTGGATGCCGGGGCTGATCAGCCGCCCCGCCGGTCCTGGTCCGACTGTAACCACCGGGCATCACGAGCGGTGGAGACGCTTGCCGGGGCCGAACACCGCATCCTGCCAGGCCAGTGCCCAGCCACTGGACCGCGGCCTTGGCCGAGACCGTCCCGCGCAGGTGCGGTCCGAGAAGCCGAATCGGGCCATTGCTCATCGTGAGCGGCGGGGCCATCCCCCGTACGGGGAGGCAAGAGGCGAACGTCAGCGGCACGGCTCCGATGTGGGGGCCATCCCCGCGCATGCGGGGAGCAAGTGGCATTGACGCAACAGCCCTTGCCGAGACCGGGGCCATCCCCGCGCCCGTCAGCCTAGCGAGATACGCGCCGTCCTCGATCAGTTTCACCCGCATCGGGCATAGGCCCTGCCCCCAGCACCCAGCGCACAGGCGGCGGCAGACGGCCTCCCAATTCACCCTGCTCCCCACCTCGTTGACCCCGAACGTTTGATTTCGGTCCCCGGCGCCAGGGATCATGTCGGACCCTGCCAGGAACGGACACGGGGCAGCACGGCGACGGGGAGGTTCGACGGATGGGCTGGGACGAGTGGGAAGGGCTCAAAGCCGACGCGGAGGCCCGTGGTGGCACGCAGATGCAGCTCAACCAGACCGCGCCCGATCCCGGGGGCAGCGGGCCCTCGGAGAGCCTGAAGTCGGACAAGAAGGCCTGGGTCACGGCCGGCGAGGGCGTCACCGGGCTCAGGGCCGACATCGGCAAGGCGTTGACCACCCTGGAGAACGGGCAGGCCGGGCTCGGTGACACCACGGGGTGTCAAAGTGCCGCAGCGCAGAAGGAGTTGTACGACTCCTGGAAGAAGTACGTCGGCGACGTGAGCAGCCGCTGCGGTGAACTCGGCGGGCTGCTGGAGAAGTCGGGCCACGATCTGGAGAAGTCCGACCAGTCCGTCCTCGCGGACCTGGACCAGCTCAAGGTGAAGTACGCGGACACCGAGGCCGTCGGCGGCCAGGCCCCGAAGGGGAAGTGACCCACCGTCATGGACCTTGCGACGCTGAAGTCCTTCAAGCCGTCCGAGTACGAGGAAGCCGCCGACGGCTACCGGACGACCGGTGACATGGCCAGTACGGCAAAGGACACGATCAACAACCGGATCACCGCGGGCGTGACCAACCGGCTGAAGGGCGAGGCCGCGACGGCCGCCCTGCGGGAGCTGCGGAACCTGTCGAAGAACTTCCACTACGCACAGACCGAGTGCGGCCTGGTGAGCACCGCGCTCACCGGCTTCGCCTTCGACATGGCGGCGGCCAAGCGCAAGCTCGACGCCGCCATGGAGGACGCCCGCGCCGACAACTGCACGGTGGGGCAGGACGGTTCGGTCAGCTATCCCGCCGGAAAGAAGCCCGGCGAGGAGAAGAACGAGCCGGGCGGCACCGTGTCCGGAAGCGCCGGCGGCAGCCCCACGTCCGACGCCCTGGAGCGGCAGGCGGCCGGCATCCACCCGAACCCGTACTACGGCAGGGCGATGGCGTACGCGAACCGGATCGCCGACGCCCTGAAGGAAGCCACCGACGCGGACGCCAAGTGGGCGCCGAAACTGCGCGCGCTGAAGGCCGACGACGACCTGACCGTCTCCAAGCAGGACTGGTCCGACGCGCAGTCGGACATGGGCGGGGTCCGCGAGGCCGGCAAGAGCTATCTCGACTCCCTCCCGCAGGCCCCGAAGGACGGCACCCCCGCCGCCAACGCGGAGTGGTGGAAGAAGCTCAGCCCGGAGGAACAGGCGGCTTGGCTCGCGCTGCGGCCCGACACGGTGGGGGCGCTCGACGGGCTGCCCGCCACGGTCCGCGACGAGGCGAACCGCGTCGTCCTGGAGGAGAAGCGGGGCCAGCTCCAGATGGAGCTGGACTCCATCCCGAAGCCCCCCACCAACGAGTGGACGTGGATCACCGCAGGTATGTACCCGTCCAAGGTGCACACCGACGAGTGGATGTCGTGGCACAACAAGTACGGCGACCGGTACGAGCAGCTCAACAAGTCCCTCAAGGGGATGGGGAGCATCCAGGACCGCTTCGACCGGACCGGTGAGAGAGGGCTGCCCGAGGCATACCTGCTCGGATTCAGCCCGGAGGGCAACGGCCGGGCGATCGTGGCCAACGGCAATCCGGACACCGCCGACCACCAGGCGGTCTATGTGCCCGGCACGACGTCGAATCTGGGCGGTATCGGCGGTGACATCGGCCGGATGGAGAACGTGTGGCGTTCGGCCAACGAGTCGGCCGACGGCGGCTCGGTCTCCACCATCACCTGGCTCGGCTACGACGCCCCGCAGGACATCGTCAAGGACTCACCGTTCAGCCACTACGCCGACGACGGCGCCCCGGCCTACAACCGCTTCCTCGACGGCCTCGACGCGTCACGCGTCGCCGAATCGGACCCGCACCGAACGGCGATCGGCCACTCGTACGGCACGACCCTCATCGGATCCGCGGCCCGCCAGGGTGATCTGAACGTGGACGACGTGATCTTCGCGGGCAGCCCCGGGGTGCAGGTGAGCAACGCCGATCAGATGGACGTCTCGAAGGGGCACGTCTGGAATCAGGAGGCGAAGGGGGACGTCGTCCCGGACGTCGGACGCTTCGGGCACGGCGGAACCGACTGGAACGGCGCCTTTACGACCCCGAGCGACGAACGCTTCGGCGCCAACCAGTTGCAGACGGACACCGAAGGCCACAGCGACTACTGGAAAGAGGGCACCCAGAGCCTCTACAACCAGGGCCAGGTCGTGGCGGGCAACGGTGCCGACGCGGACTTGAAGCCGCCACCGGACCGCTACAGGGGGGTCAGGTAGAGATGACCACGCACCGCGCCACGTGCCAGTCTGTTGACCGATCCATGAACTGCCCGACCGACAGAGGCTCGTCAACTTGAAGATCAAGCTGGGCGCGTCCGCGCTCCTCCTGTCCCTCACCCTCACGACCCTCACTGGATGCGGCATGACTGACAGCAAAGGCTCCGACGGCTCCGGCAGCTCCGACGACATCCCGAGCGCGGGCACCAGCAACACGGAGGACGCCGCCGACAAGGCGGAGCAGGTCTCCAGCGAGCTGTACGACCTGATCGGCATCAAGGGCAAGGCGTCCGAGACCGGACCGGGCGTCTCCGAGTGCGGCGACAAGGATCCGGAGAAGTACTTCACGATCTTTCACCCGTGGAGCTTCACTCCGGCATCGGCCGACCAACTCGACGGTGTGATGGAACGGCTCAAGACGGAACTGCCCAAGCACGGCTGGAAAGTCGTCGACTTCGGGCCGGACACGAGCCAGAACAAGAACCTCAACCTCACGGCCGACAACGACGAGAAGAAGTACAGCGTCAAGATCGTCCAGATGATGAAGCGTGACCCGCCGAAGCTCAGCCTGACGGTGGTCTCCGGCTGCTACCAAGTCCCCGACGGCGAGAAGGTCTACCGCTTCTGAGATCCCCCGGCGTCGGCACCGCCCCCCTCAACTCCCCACCACCCCCACCGACCCCGGCAGCCTCACCCGCACCGCCAAGCCCCCGCCCTCCCCGCCCGGCTCCGCCGTCACCGTGCCGCCGTGTGCCGTCACGATCGAGCGGACAATCGAGAGGCCGAGGCCCGCGCCCGGGCCCATCCGGTCGCGGCCCTCACCGCGCCGGAACGGTTCGAAGAAGTCCGCGATCTCCTCCGGGGCGATGTGCGGGCCATTGTTCCGTACGGTCAGGGCCGTCCCCGACACCGAGACGGTCACCTCGCCCTTCCCGTACGCCTGCGCGTTGGCCAGCAGATTGCCGACCAGCCGGTCCAGCAGCGCCCGGTTGCCCCGTACACCGCCGGGCTCCGCCACCGTCACCGTCAGACCGTGCCGCGCCGCCTCCTCCGTCACCAGCTCGTCCCACCGGATCTCCTCCTGGTCCTCGACCTCCCGCTCGCTGCGTGCCAGGAGCAGCAGCCCCTCGATGAGCCGTTCGCTGCGGCGGTTGTTGTCGAGCAGCATCTCCTTCGTACGGGCCAGGTCCTCCGGCGAGCCCGCGCCCGCGAGGCCCACCTGGATCGCCGTACGCTGCGTGGCCAGCGGCGTACGCAGCTCGTGCGAGGCGTTCGCGATGAAACGGCTCTGGCTGTCGAAAGCCTTCTGGAGCCGGCCCAGCAGCGCGTCGAGCGTGTCGCCCAGTTCCTTCAGCTCGTCGTCGGGGCCGGTGGCGCTGATCCGCTCGTGGAGGTTGCGCTCGGAGAGCAGCCGCGCCTTCGCCGTCATGGCGTGCACGGGCCGCAGCACCCGCCCCGCCGTCCACCAGCCGACGCCCACCGCGCACAGCGCCGTCACCACCAGCGCGCCCACCGACCAGAACAGCAGCTCGTCCGAGGCGGCGTCGCTGACGTTGTCGGTGAGCTGGGTGACGGTGACGGGCGCGAGGTGGCCCTCCTCCGTAAGGAAGTAGCCGTTCCCGGACGCGGGCGGCTGCGCCGGTACGACGCGGGCCGCGATCTCGGCGGCCTCCGACTCCGTACCCGCGCTGGACAGCAGGTTCACGACGGTCAGCAGACAGCCGCCGAGGACGAGGAAGACCGCGCCGTAGACGAGGGCGATCCGCTTTCTGATGGCACCGGTCAAAGCACGTAACCCCCTCCGTCCACGTCCACCGTCCGGATCAGGGCCGGGTCGCCGAGCTTCACCTCCAACTGCCCCACGCAGACGCGTACGACACCGGAGAACGGGTCCGTCTGCGCGTCCCACGCCCGCTCCAGCAGCTGCTGCGCGGTCACCGCCTTGCCGTCCGCCTCCAGCAGGATCTGGAGCACGGTCAGTTCCTTGACGGAGAGGTCGAGGGCCAGACCGTCACGGACCGCCGTACGGCCCACCGTGTCGAGCCGCACGCCGCGCCGCTCCAGCGTCGGCGGTAACGCCCGGGCACTGCGCCGGCGCAACGCCCGTACCCGCGAGACCAGTTCGGGGAACTCGAAGGGCTTGCCCAGATAGTCGTCCGCGCCCAGGTCGAGCCCTTTGACGCGCTCCTCCATGGAAGACGACGCCGTGAGCATCAGGATCCGGGTCCGGGACTCGTCGGCGACGAGCTTGCGGGCGACGTCGTCGCCGTGGACACGGGGGAGGTCACGGTCGAGGACGACGACGTCGTAGTCGTGCAGCCCGAGATAGGCGAGCGCGGCATCCCCGCTGTAGACGGTGTCGACGGCGAAACCGGCCCGGCGCAGCCCGGTGGCGATCAGCTCCGCCAGGATCTCCTCGTCCTCGGCGACCAGCACCCGCATGATGACCCTTCCCGCCCTGCGTACCCGCTCCGTGTCGTCTCTCCTTCTTAAGATGCGTGAGCCGGGGGTAGAGGTTGTGCCGGATCCACACTCTTTAAGCACACTCTCAGGTTTACAACCACGCTCTCAGGATTAACCGAGGTGAAGGGAGCTGCGGCGGGCCGTTAGGATTTCGACCATGGCCGCCACTGGATCCGAAGAGCAGGGTGGGCGGGCGTACTACGTCACCACCCCCATCTACTACGTCAACGACGCTCCCCACCTGGGCCACGCCTACACGACCGTCGCAGGCGACGTGCTCACCCGCTGGCACCGCCAGCGCGGCGAGAAGGTGTGGTATCTCACGGGCACCGACGAGCACGGCCAGAAGATCATGCGCACGGCCGAGGCGAACGGTGTCAGCCCGCAGGAGTGGGCGGACAAGCTCGTCGACGAGGCGTGGCGGCCTCTCTGGGAACACCTCAACATCGAGAACGACGACTTCATCCGGACGACGGAGAAGCGTCACACGGACCGTGTCCAGGAGTTCGTACAGGACCTGTTCGACAAGGACGAGATCTACAAGGGCGGCTACGAGGGCCCGTACTGCGTGGGCTGCGAGGAGTACAAGCTCCCGGGCGAACTGCTCGACGGCGAGGGTGAGTTCGCGGGGCAGAAGCTCTGCGCGATCCACAAGACGCCGGTGGAGATCCTCAAGGAGGAGAACTACTTCTTCAAGCTGAGCGAGTACGGCCCCAAGCTCCTTGAGCACTACGAGGCCAACCCGGGCTTCATCCAGCCGGAGTCCGCGCGCAACGAGGTCGTGAACTTCGTCAAGCAGGGGCTGCAGGATCTGTCGATCTCGCGGTCGACGTTCGACTGGGGCGTGCCGGTGCCGTGGGACGAGAAGCACGTGATCTACGTGTGGATCGACGCGCTCCTGAACTACGCGACGGCCGTCGGCTACAACGAGAACCCGAAGAAGTTCGAGGAGACGTTCCCCGCCGACGTGCATCTCGTCGGCAAGGACATCCTGCGCTTCCACGCGATCATCTGGCCCGCGATGCTGATGGCGCAGGGCCTGCCGCTGCCGGGCAGGATCGCCGCGAACGGGTGGCTGATGGTCGGCGGCGAGAAGATGTCCAAGTCGAACCTGACCGGCATCAAGCCGCAGGACCTGACCTCGCACTTCGGTGTGGACGCGTACCGCTGGTACTTCCTGCGGGCCATCGCGTTCGGCCAGGACGGCTCGTTCTCCTGGGAGGACTTCTCCGCCCGGTACACCTCCGAGCTGGCCAACGACTTCGGCAACCTCGCGTCGCGCGTCGCGGCGATGGTCGGCAAGTACTACGGCGGCACGCTGCCGGAGACGACGGCCGGCGGGGTCGCCGAGCAGGCGGTACGGGACGGGCTGGCGAAGGCGGTCGCGGAGGCCGACCGAAAGATCGGCGAGGAGCTGGACTTCCAGGGCGGGATCCTGGCGATCTTCGACTTCGTGAAGCAGGTCAACGGCTACATCACGGAGCAGGAGCCGTGGAAGGTCGCGAAGGACACGTCCCCGGACGGTCAGGCGGCGCTGGCGACGATCCTGTACACGGCCTCGGAGGCGCTGCGCGGGGTGGCGGTGCTGCTGAACCCGGTGATGCCGGAGACGTCGCAGAAGCTGTGGGACTCACTGGGCGCGGACGCCGCGCTGGGCGCGCTGGCGGACCAGCGGGTCCAGGACGCGGGCACGTGGGGCCTGCTGCCCGCAGGCACGACGGTGACGAAGGGCGCGGTGCTGTTCCCGCGCCTGGAGGAGAAGCCCGCGTAGCCGCCTCCGGCGCGGGGGCCGTTGGCTCGGGCCGCGCTTGTGCTAGATCGTCGGCCGGGCCGCGAA